>CAZEZQ010000242.1:0-7499 GCA_964516245.1 uncultured bacterium
CAGGCGAGGACGCCTGCGCTCCAAAGATTTCTTTTAAGCAGGCGAGGACGCCTGCGCTCCAAAACGTTTACATACTTTTTACGAGTGAACCAATTCGCGAGCCCGCATGACTGCTGAGCGAGCGTTTTCACCATAGCCATCCGCCCCAATTTGATCGGCAAAATTTTGAGTGATGGGGGCGCCGCCGATCATGACCTTTACCCGTTCGCGGATGCCCATTTTTCTGAATGCTTCCAGCGTGGTTTTGACTGCTGGCATGGTGGTGGTTAGCAAGGTCGAAAGGCAAACGAGTTTGGCGTTGTGCTTTTCGATGGCTTCGATGAACTGTTCGGGAGAAACATCCACCCCCAAATCAACCACATCGAAGCCGCCGCCTTCGAGCATGGTAGCCACCAGGTTTTTGCCGATATCATGCAGGTCGCCTTTGACAGTGCCAATGACAGCGGTGCCGATGGATTCAGCGCCCCCTTCAGCCAGGATTGGGCGCAGCAGGCCCATCGATTCTTTCATGGCGCGGGCGGAGAGCAGCATTTCGGGGATGAAGTATTCTTCCTCTTCAAAATAACAGCCCACTTGGTCCATGGCGGGGATCAAAATGTTTTGCAACAATTCGTGGGGATCTATCTGCTCAGATAGCGCCTGTTCGGTGAGAGATTTGGAAGCAGCGGCATCGCCATCGATGATGGCCTGTTTCAGTTGGGCAAGATCGACCATGGTGTTTTCTCCTCGTTGGTGTCTACTTACAGTATTCTAATATTGAAATTGGGGATTCACAAGAAAAATGGGAGATTTTGTATTGTTTGAATCGGGATTTCCTGTATGTGCAGGATATTCAGGATTCCAAAAATGACGTGGATTGTATCCATTGCCGTTTGTGAATTTCATAGCCAATTCTTATGATGCCAATACTGACTTTTGAATATCCATTTCGACTCGAATTGGTTCAATACCTACCTGTCGTAGGTCTACTATGGCTGAATTGATTGCAGACTCTAACGAGGTGGCCTCACGATCAAAGGCGGCATACATAATGCCATTTGATTTTCCAATACTGCTATCAGAGCATCGTCTGTAAACTGCATCGATAGTATCATTCTCTATTTCGGGAATGATCAGCGTGAACTCAGATTTTTTCATAATAGGCTCTCATTGACTATGTGCACAATTATCTACAGCTCGTTTAATTCGAGCCGCATGATCTTCAGGTGCAGTTGGTGTTGAATGGACATTGAATGAACAACCTTCACGAGACTGTAGTGGACACAATACTTTTCCCCAAATATGGGCATGACCACTTGCTTTTTACAACCTCCATCCACAGACTAAAGCATATTCTATTGCTCTATTGATGTTTTTGTTTGGATGCTTATTCATATTATATGTTTGTTAAGTTATAAATCAAACAACAAATCTCATCCTATTCCCCATTAAAATCATGCATCGCATCAATCATAGCCACGATATTCTCCACTGGCGTTCGGGCTTGGATGTTGTGGACGGTGTTGATGACGAAACCGCCGTTTTTGGAGAAGATTTCGCAGCGCTGCAGCACTTCTTCGCGCACCTCTTGCGGGGTGCCGAAGGGGAGGGTTTGTTGGGTGCCTACTACGCCGCCCCAGAAGACCAGCCGGCCGCCGTAGGTGTCTTTCAGATGCTGTGGGTCCATGTTGGCTGCCGAGCATTGCACTGGATTAAAAATGTCGAAGCCGCAATCGATAAAATCATTGAGAAATTTCTCTACCGAGCCGCAGGAATGTTTGAAAGTCTTCCACTGGGTGTTTTGATGTATCCACGAGTTGATCTTTTCGTAATAAGGTTTCCAGAGATTGCGGAAGGTTTTCACCGAACAGAAAGAGCTGTTTTGGGTGCCGAAATCGGTGCCACATATAACATTGATTAATTCGATATCACCTACCCGCTGCGCGATCTTTTCCAAGTTTGCCAACGCGATATTGGTTTGCTCAGAAAAGACCGCGTGCAAATAATCGGGACGTGAGGCAATTGACATATACCATTCGGTAATGTCGCGAATGCCTTTGGGGTGTTTCAAACTTGGGCCGGGCACGCGGGCGATATCACCGAGACCGGTGCCGCCAAAGGAGACGATTACTGCCCTTCCCGTTTGATCAGCCTCTTTGACTCCTTTTTCAAATTCATCCAAGTCGAGATCTGAAATTGGTTTGCATTCTTCCAAATTGTTTTTGGGATCGAGTTTGTCTTTTTCAATCGGTTCTTGCCGGATAATGTTGTCGAAGAAATAGCCATCGCCAGGCATTTTGGCGCAGGGAGGTACGCTGGTGTCTCCTTGAGGATACACATAGATGCTGCCCTCTTCATCGGTAGTGGTGTTGAAATCGCCCGCCACCAATACTTCGAGGCCGTCGGGCATGCGGAACGGTTTCCAATTCTCATTGCGAAAGCCATAACCCACTTTGAATGGAAAGACCGGCTCGACATCGATGCCGATGATTTCGCGCAAATCTTCATCGATCCACCCTAGCATTTGCGAGGGATTATGGACAGTGACCATTTTCTTTTCCAAGCCGTAATAGTCGCGCAACGCCGCGACACAGCTGGCATGGATTCCGGTAACATTGGTGCCGCCAAAATCGACGGGAATCTTATCGGGGGATTGATGGTTGAGTGAAGTGAAGACGCGTTCTTTGGAATTCATGAGGTGCTCCTTCGAAGATGCGATACTATAAAGTCATTTTATCACCAAGCGGATTAATATTGAATTGAATCAACCGGAAAATCAATCGAAATTGTAAATTGAAAATTTAGATGGAATCTTGAATCAATTATGAGTAGAATGAAGGTAGAGATAAAATTTTCAGCAAATTCGTAATGTTGGAGACTGATGATGACAGCGGTACTGGAAAGACGTTTGCTCACGGTAGATGAATTTTATAAGATGGCTGAGGCTGGCATTCTGACTGAGAATGATCGTGTTGAATTAATCAACGGAGAACTTGTGAAAATGGCGCCGATTGGAAGCAAACACGCAGCGATGGTAGTGCAGTTAGACAGAATATTCTCAAGACACGAAAACGAGCGTTATATCATTAGTGCTCAAAATCCTTTGTGTATCAATCAATATACCGAATTGCATCCTGATCTAATGATTCTCAAACCAAAGGATGACTTATATTCTTCTGTACTTCCTTCACCTCAGGATTTATTTCTTATAATTGAAGTCTCAGAAAGTTCTCTCGATAAAGATCAAACAATCAAAGTTCCTCTTTATGCACAAAATGATGTTCCTGAAGTGTGGATCGTGAACCTTAAGAACAAAACGCTTGAAGTATATCGTGAGCCAAGTCCCAATGGGTATGCTTCCGTTTCAACGTTGGATCAAAGCCAAACCGTATCTCCCCTATCGTTTCCTGATATCCAATTGCCTATACGGGATATATTTCCTTACAAGCAATAATCCCTTTTCAACAATTCATTCGCTTCTTTATTCTGACGATCCGGCAAAAAGTTATTTTTGGAGCGCAGGCGTCCTCGCCTGCAACTATATATAAAGCAGGCGGGGACGCCTGCGCTCCAAGATGTGGTACATCAAAATGCTGGCATTTTACTTTTTGCCGGATCGTCTTATTCTATGATTTTGATTTAAAAACCCAGTTCAATTCAATCATTCAAATTGAAATTCATCTCTGAATTTGTTATAAATAACATGATAAAATCCGTTTTCCGTATAAACCGGGTAATACAGTCAATCGTATCCATTGAATATGGAGAGTGTGATTGATGGAAATTTATAAACCATATAAATCTTAATGGAGGAGAAAGATGAACAAATTCAACTATTTAGCCCTACTCATGATTGTTTCGCTTGTTTTTACGGCCACGCCTCTGTTGGCCCAACAAGAAGAAAAACCGGAATTTAAAAAGATTTCGGATGTAACCGAAGGCAGCAAAAAGATTGAAGGCTATTTCAATCTTTATAAAAAAGATGCTGATCTTTGGATGGAGATTTCTGCCTCATTGATGAATAAGCCCTTCTTTTTGAGCACTACCTTCATTCGCGGGATCAGCTTTCCTGGATTGATCGGTGGTGAATCGATCTATTATTGGAAACAAAACGGGAAGAAGCTGTTTTTGATGCGCAAAGATTTGAGCAATATCGAACGGGGCAGCAACCCAATCTACAAAGCGGTAAAAAACACTTACACCGACCCAGTGATTGCCGCCATTCCCATCGCTGCCAAAACCGGTGGTAATTTTTTGATTGATTTGAGCAGCCTGTTGATGAGCCCCTCAAGCGATCTCATCTTCATTATGTTTGACCGCAGCCGTTCGACTTGGGGAAACATCAAAAACTATCCCAAAAACACAGACATTGAAGCCGACTATATGATGCGCAGCACTCCAGCCACACTGCGCTTTAGTTTTTCAGAAATCCCCCAATCCAGTTATTCCCCCCGCCTGGCCGATAACCGTATCGGATATTTTTTGACCTCCAAAACGGATTACGCAGTGGACGGGCCGGAACCGTCTGAAGTGCGCTATATTCACCGTTGGAATCTGCAAAAGGCGAATCCGCAAGCCAAAAAATCTCCACCCAAAGAGCCAATTGTATTTTATTTGGAAAACACCATCCCTTATGAATACCGGCCCATCGTTCGTGAAGGTTTGCTGGAATGGAACAAAGCGTTTGAAAAAGCCGGTTTCATCAACGCGATCGAAGTTCGCTATCAAGAAGATGATGCCGAATGGGACGCGGCGGATGTGCGCTACAACACGATCCGCTGGGTGGCGAGCCCCATTGGTTTGGCGATTGGCCCATCGCGTGTGAATCCGCAATCGGGAGAGATTTACGATGCGGACATTCTGATTGGCGACGGATGGTTGAACTATTATTCCAGTGAATACGAGCGCTATTTAGACGAAGCGCATACCTTGATTACCGAAGCCAACACAGAAGAACTGATGCATGCCATGGCGACCGGTTCGTTCATGAACCCCATGAGTGAAGAAGAACAAGAACTATTGCAGCATTTTCAAGAAAAATTCGATGCCAAGCATCTGAACACCCCATTGGGAAATCTGCATCAATGTTCGTTCGGAATTGGTTTGCAAATGCAACTGGCGAAAGCCGCCCTGTCCGAAGCAGCCAAAGCCAAAAAAGATGAAGATGACGGCAATGATGAAGAAAATGGTGATGAGAACGGCGAAGATGAAGAAAAAGAAGAAGAGACCGAAGAAGGCATCCCCAAAGAATTTATTCGCCAAGCGTTGAAACACCTGGTGATGCATGAGGTGGGGCATACGTTGGGCTTGCGGCACAACTTCAAATCGTCAGCTATGATCCCGTATGAAAAAATGACAGACAATGAGTACATTCGTGAACATGGGTTGTCGGGCAGCGTGATGGATTACGCAGGAATTTATGTATCACCTGATGATGAAAAACAAACCTATTGGTATTCGGATCGTTTGGGTGATTATGACGTACTTGCTATTGAATATGGGTATACACCGATGGGTGGGTCGCCTGAATCTGAATACAAGCGTCTTGCCAAAATTGCCAAACGCGCCTCGCAAAACAAATTTTTGTTTGGCACAGATGGTGATGTTGCTTTTGATGTCGATCCCTTGACCAACCGCTACGACCTTACAGATGATCCAGCCAAGTATGCGCGTGAGCAGACTAAGTTGATTCACGAATTGCTCGACGACCTTGAAGAGCGTATTGTGGAAGAAGGAGACAATTACATCAATGTACGTTTTGCCTTCAATGCGCTCTTGTATGATTTGATGCGGAATTATTATGTCACTTCGCGAATGGTGGGTGGATATCACATCACTCGCGACCAAAAAGGTGACCCCGAAGAAAGCCCTAACCTAGAACCGGTCAAGGCAAAACGGCAGCGTGAATATCTGGATTTCTTGACATCGGAAGTATTTGCCGATGAGACCTGGCAGTTTGATTCTGAATTGATGCGCAAATTGCAGCCGGACCGATGGAATTATGCCTATTCTGGCCGGTTGGAAGTGCCACTGCACGAGCGTGTGCTTGACGGACAAATGCTGGTGGTGCGGCGCTTCTTTTCGCCCCGCGTGTTGACGCGAATTTTGGATGCGCCCAAATATTTGGATGATGGTGAAGAATCGCTGAGTATGGATGAAGTCTATGAAAAAGTCACCTCGGCGATTTTCTCTGAGTTGGAAACCGACCCTGATTCGGTTTCGGATGATGAAGAATTGATTTCGAGTCACCGCCGCAATCTGCAGCGGGCGTATGTGAAAAATGTGTTGCTCGAACAAGTGTTGGGCAGGCCCCAACCTTCTGGATTGATCTATATTTTTTCCTCCTCCAGTTATGACTTGCCCGAAGACGCCAAGTCTTTGGCCTGGATGACCTTGAATCAATTGCATGACGATATTAGTGAATTCATGATCCAAGTGGATGAAGATGAAAACGCCCGTTTGGATTCGATGAGCAAAGCGCATTTGATGGAAGTGCAAACTCGAATCAAAAAAGCGTTGGATGCGGCGTATACCGTGAACCAAGGGTGAGGGTTCTTCACATGTGAATAAAAAAATCCTGGAAGAGATTTTTTTCTTCCAGGATTTTTTTAACAAATTCGACTCTTTTATCTAACTCTGCAGCCATTGGCTTGATTGATGGAACAAATCGTCTTTGTGACGGAACCCCAATTTGCGTTGGATGGTTTCAAAGTGTGTTCGAATTTTTTTCATATTCATGTTGAGAATTTCGGTAATGGTATAATCGTTCAAACCCATACCGATCATGTGAAAGATTTCAAATTCACGAGTGGATAAGGTTTCCAGTTTGTCACGGAGTTCGGATGGATCTGCGTGGAGGGAATTATACAATTGCTTTTTCACCACCTGGCGGTCGATATAAGCATCTCCATTCATGAGGGTACGGATCGCCTCAATTAATTTAACCGAAATTTCCCGTTTGCTCAAAAAGCCATCCGCCCCGCAACGGAATACGTGGCGGCTCACCAATTCTTTGTCATACATGGTGCAGGCGAGAATCTTGGACGAGGGCAGATTGCTGCGTACAAACTTCATCAGGTCGAATCCACTCCCCTCTTCAAGAAACAAATCCATGATGAACAAATCGATATTTTTGTTGAGTTGCGAATACAATTCAAAAGCGTTTTTCGCCTCTCCGCATACTTCCATATCGCGCTCATCTTCGATCACAGATGAAATCCCTTGCATTACGAGGGGATGATTGTCGACGATGAATACTTGTATAGAATTTTTGCTCATCTCTATTCTCCCATTCAATCAATCAGTGTCTACTCGACACATACAGAATAATTGATTATTTTTTAAAACCCAAATTTGGCCTTTGTTATAGAAACATCATATTACTTACTTTTTAGATCAATTACATTTGATATAATTATATATTTTTTTGGAAATGAAAACCATCAGAATTTTCCTGATGGTTTGTTAAAGAGGATGTAATAATCAATGGGTAATGAGTTTATGGGGAGGGCGAGGCTGCA
>CAZEZQ010000243.1:0-7358 GCA_964516245.1 uncultured bacterium
GCGGTCAAGACCCATCATTACACGTTTGACAAACTACTCTGTTTGAAATGGCACGATTGATGGGGCGCACAACTCGACTCATGCTGCTTCGCTAAGGGGATTGTATGACATTGCTTGAACGTCACTTTGTGGAATGAAACGAAAAAACATTTCTATAAACATCCCTATTCAATATCATTCATTTACCGTATGGATGATTTTGCTCCTGGGGCTCACTCTCTTGATGGGCTGTGCGCAAAGCCCAATTCGCACAGCAGACAAAAATCCGAATGCAAAATACCGTTTACAGAATATCCCTGTGGAGCTGATTCCCAAATCCTATTGGGCGGATGAAATTATGTACAATCCGGCAGAAGCCGATCCTATGGGCAGCATCACGCGTATTACAATCCATCACGACGGGTTGTCTTCAAAAATGATCAATACCCACCCACAAATAGCAGAGCGGATATTGGATATACAAAATGCCCACATCAAAAGAAATTGGGCGGATATCGGCTATCACCTCATTGTGGATCCATTGGGAGACGTGTGGGAAGGCCGCCCGCTTCAATACCAAGGCGCCCACGTGAAAGACAACAATGAAGAGAATATTGGCATCCTGGTGCTCGGCAATTTTCAATACAGTGAACCCACTGGCAAAGCCATGAATACCCTTAACAAACTCATGAATTATCTGATGAAAAAATATCAAATTGATTGGAACCATGTGTTCACCCATCGTGAACTCGTCCCCAATAGGAGCAACGAATGCCCTGGGAGATATCTACAAGTAATCATTGAAAAAGCCCGGCAATCAGGCGGGCTATTGTCAAGCCAGTAAAGTTGGATGGGTCAGGCCGTTTGACCCATCACAATCGAACCCTGTCAAGCGCGGGTGTCAAGAACGATTTTCACGAGCCCAGTTTACTGCTTCGTCAATCAGGTCCATGAGCGCTTGCTGGTCACGGTCGGCATAGCGCAGTTTCAATTCGTTAACGGTTAGCCGGAAAACTGTTTGGCAGACTGCTTCATTGACGAACGGAGAGATCGCCTTTTTCCCCGTGTTGAGCAAGGTAAGATCCAACAGCGCGGTCGGTTTTTTCTGGTATGGCCAGATTCCATCGCGGCATAGGTTCACCTGTATTGTTAAAAGCATAGATACATCTATACACCTATTGCACACAATAGATCCAGCCAAAAGCAAGCCGATTTTTCTTTTCTGAGTGTCCCGCGGCTTTTGAAACAAAAGAAGGTCTAATTGATTGGTCTTTCCATCACGGTTTAGATCAGCAGAGAAATTGTTTGAGGTTTCGATACCAAGTGATTGCCAATCTCCTGTGATACGTATAACTTGATAGTTTTCAGTTTTTTCTTCATCAGTAACAGAATACTTAATATATAATGATAATATATCATTGTGAGAACCAATTACATTAATCCTGAATGCATATGGCAAAGACATATCAGGTTCAGATCTTTTAGCATTGAGTAGATCGGTCACTCATTTTTAATTCAACAATACAAGTCGCCATTTTTTGTTATCTTCATCTCTATGACTTAGAAAACTAAGTGAAAATGTTGATATGGTTGTTATGAGAAATAGTATTAGTAAAAATAATTGTCTTACTAAGGAAATCATTCAAACTACTTTCCGTTGTTATTTGTATCATGAACACCATAATTTTCAACTTTTGAGTTTTCTCCAAATTCCTGCTGGTTTACAAAATCCCAACCAAAGCGTTTAAGTATTGATGGTTGATTATCATTTATCACAACAAATTCAACTTTATCAAATTTAAGGGTAATTAGATAATGATTCTCGACAATACTAGGTTGCGGATTAGTCGTTGCAAAATTTATATTAACCACTTTAGTATTGTGTAGGATGATAGATTGATTTGTAGGAAAATATTCTACTGAAATCGTAGCTAGACCTATTGAATCACCAGCCACATAACTACGAAAAAGGTTGATATGTCCATCATCAGATAAACTTTCTTGCAAGAATGTGATTTGATTTTTATCCTTTTGAGTTTGATCAATTTGATCGGCGTTATGAAGAATAGATATTACTTCAGGAAATGTAATATGATTTCTATATTCATCCGTCCATTCATATATAATGCCTTGCCCTAAAGCGCATTTTACAGACAAAAGAAAAATTATAATAAAATGATATCTCATTGCACTCTCCTGCTTAATTTTATATACTAAATATTATAGGCTTATCTATAAATTAAGAACTTTTTCACTTGACCCTCAAACCAAATTAATCATAATGCTACTCAAATGTTCAGTTAAGGGTGACTTATGAATCCCAAGAAAACAATCGTCAAAATCGCGATTTATGGGGGATTAGTCATTTTTGCGGAATAGCCCCTTACCAGCAAGTAAACCAGCACCAAAGTATAGTAGTTTCTCAATGGTTGAGGAAAATATGTCATCTTTTTGCATAAATATCATGAACCATGTAAACAATCCAAATGCAATTAGACACATTGCAATTATACCCATAACAAACCATCTATTAGTTGAAGCATATTCAAAACTTCTTTTATTCTCTTCTTCTGAATTCTTGATCACAGAAGATATATGCTCCGAATTTATATTTTTCCAAAATTCGGGTGGCAATGGACTCTGTCTAATTGAAACACCAAGAATGTTCTGAACTTCTTGGGTTGCCTCTGGCGGGATGTTACTCAAGATTTCTCGTTGCTTTTCAGAAAGTTTATTCTCATTTGAATTGATTTCATTGTTTTCTGAATCATCTTGGTTTTTTGTTACTTTATTCTTTCCCTGTTTAGATTCTTCGTTCATTGAAATTTACACCAATATCGTTTAAAACTATCTTCAATTAGAGAGCGTATATAGGCCCCTGCCATAACACCAATGAACATATCTCGATCTATTTTTGAAATTTCACCACGTCTGTGAGTTTCTGTAAAAAATCGAGTGGAATTATTAAATGCAGATGCTTTTGGATTGTTGTAATTGCCAAATAATAGATTACCAAAATTATAATTTTTTTTGTTGTTGAATTGAAACATAGCGCATCAATCCTTTCTCGACCATTCCAGACACATATGACCCTAAAAACATTTAAAACTATCGAAGTCTAACTATAATATATCTTGAAAAACTTGGAAAGAATAAATTTGATTTTATTCTTTTTTTAACAAAATACAAAATATAAATGTAGAAAATTACACTTAAACAACTATATATAGTACTTATTTTTGTTTGTTTGTGGTAATGAGTACTATATGTTGTTTAAGCGCAATGATATCTAAATTTTATTATATTTTCATCTCCTTTATCGACAAGGGTGATAAATTAAAAAATTGGCGCGGGTGCCAAGGGTGAAATGTTGTTTATTTTACCCTTGAAAACCACTTCGGAACTATCGTGAAATTTAGGTGTTTCAAAAAAATGCTTGGGTACCATATACCATCCTTTGAGAAAGCATCCATATTAAAATCACAATCTCAGTCGCCGTCATCCTGGTCATCAAGTGCATCCTGGCATCCCGATTCAGACAATAAGATTTCTCACTGCGTTCGAAATGACAGGGGACTGGTTATATTTATAGCGCTTCCAGTTCTTGCGCCATTTCAGGAAGGCTGAGCACTTCGACATTTTTGCTCTTGGGATAGCGGTCTTCTCCTGGATAGACAATAAAGGCTTTAGCCGGTTTCAGATCATTCATGGCGTTGTTGAAGTTTTTTTCTATTTTGGGGGCCAGGCTGCGTTTGATTTCAATTGCCCACATTCCATGTTGTTTGCCAAGTTCCAATAGCAGATCAATTTCTGCACCGGCGGCCTGCATCGATAATTCCACGTAATTCTTGAAACAGTTCCGGCATGCGGTGAATCTCATCAAGCACGACCAGTTTATCGGTATGTTGATTTAAGAAAAGAACCGGCTCCGTTAATTTTTCACGGTCTGCCGAGGCTTCGAGATCCAGGTAGACTGAATCTCTATTTTCTGCAATAGTAAGCGCAAGTGTTGTTTTCCCTAATTGGCGTGGGCCGATCACGGCAACGGCTGCTTGGCGGGCAAGGGCGGATTCAATTATTGATTGAGATTTTCTTGGTATCATGCTTGCATTTTAAAAATAAAATTTTAAAAATGCAAGGAAAATATTTACGTAGCAACTGTCTGCAACCTGCCAGCCAAAATTGTTGAAAATGTTAATCAACCGGTCAATGCTAAACTGATTCATGTTGGGTTTGCAGATGGGGACCAATTCGCACGTTGTGGATATGTGTTCGTTTGTATATGAATCAACAGTGGTTTGATCAGCCCGGGTGCCAAAGGCATGGCGTTATTAGCCAGCCTTTGAGAATGCCTCCATATTTCAATCGCAATCTTAGTTGCCGTCATCCTGGCCTGCCCTTACAAAATCCAGGCAATCCAGGTTCAGACAATCCCATGTTTTGGGCTTCAATTGAAAACTATCGTAATCCGTGTCATCCATTTCAATCCATGCCATCCGTGGTTCAATATCGCCGTTCTCCTGTCTTCCTGGTTCAGACAAAATTCACCTCCTATCCACCCCATTCCCCCACCCCATCCAAAGCGAAAAAACTCTAAAGCCGTCATCCGTGTTTCAAATGCTGTTTAACGCTTCCCCATGCCACTCAGCCATGTTTAAAATTGCTATACCGTATATTGCTTACATTCCAATCAATTTGCAATCCGATTTCATGACATAGCCAATGGCTTTGATCACTTTCTCAAAGGTCAATTCATCCAACATTCCAATCGGTCCTGTCACCAAGTCAAGTTGTTCCTGATCAATGGATAAGATGTTCTCGCATTGGGCAACACAATCTTCAGTGAAGCCAAAATCACCTGCTTGGAATGGTACGCAATTTGATAATTTTCTGCGCACTGAAAAACGTGCCGATGTACAGGCGACTACCAAAGCATATCGCCCACGATTTAATTCTTCTCTAGATATTACAATAACCGGGTGTGGACCCGCTTGTTCAAAGTCGGCCATGTATACTTCACCGGGTTGGATCATGGCGTATCATTCATTCGACCTGCTGCATTTTTTAATGCCGCTCTTTGAACTGCTTTCTGGCGATGTTCGTCTTCCAGCAATTCTAGGATATTTTTATAATCACCTTCCTGAACAAGAACATAAGTCGTATTGGATCGTGGATCTTTTATCCGCGGTGGATTCTCTTCTTGCTTATCCAAAGATTGTTGTTGCTGCGGTGTCAATTGCAAACTCATAATAGCACCTATAGAGGAATGTTCTCATTCACATGGTTCATCTGTATGTCCTATTCTATATGTTTCAAGAAAATTATGAAAGAAATTTGGCGCGAGTGCCAAGGGTGAAATGTTGTTTATTTTACCCTTGAAAACCACTTCGGAACTATCGTGAAATTTAGGTGTTTCAAAAAAATGCTTGGGTACCATATACCATCCTTTGAGAAAGCATCCATATTAAAATCACAATCTCAGTCGCCGTCATCCTGGTCATCAAGTGCATCCTGGCATCCCGATTCAGACAATTTTCAGTGACCCCAAAATCTCCTGCTTGGAATGGTACGCAATTTAATAATTATCTGCGCACTGAAAATCGTGCCGATGTACAGGCGACTACCAAAGCATATCGCCCACGATTTAATTTTTCTCTAGAGAACACGATAACCGGGCGTGGACCCGCTTGTGTTCTATTTGTTCTCGTAACGCATTATAAGGGATCTCCCCAATCCATACTTGCAACACCTCGACATCCCATCAAGTAAAGTTGTTGCAGTATAGGTCCTAATCATGTACAATATGGGTATATATCAGGTATTTATAGGGAAAAATCATGCACATACGATTTGCAGAAGTTGATGAAAACTTCATCAAAACCGAGGTTCAAAACGGATTCTACGCCAATGAAACCGAACTTGTCCGTGATGCCGTGCGCCGGTTGAGAGAAGAAAAAGAACGAACCAACCGTATTCATTCGGCGGTCATGCAAGGCGCAAAGGATATTGCTGAAGGCCGCACAACACCTCTTACACCCGAATTGATGAAAGAACTTGTACAGTCCGGCATAGAAAGAGCCAAATCGGGCGAACCTTATCACAGCCGGGACGCAATACCAAACCATGCACAAGATTGAACTTTCCGATGCGGCTAAGGGTGATATTGCGGATATCGCCGCCAACACGTTTTCAAGATACGGACAAAAGCAGGTCAGCATTTATATGGATGCGATTTATGAACGTCTATCTTTGCTGGCTGAGTACCCGAATTTGGGACACAAGCGCAGCGACCTTCCCGAAAATTTCAAAGCGTACCCTGCCGAGATGCATGTGATTGTTTATCAAGTGAAAAACGGCATTGTTTATATTGCCCGTATCCTCCATGGCAGCATGGCTTTTGAGCGGCATGAGATTGAATAAAAAACAAACTCATACACTCCAACTCCCAACACTTCGTCTTTCCATTGCGGTTGGCGTGGTTCGGCAAATTCGATTTCGCCCGCACAATTGTTCGCCATCCTAAACCTCCATCCTGCTCGGCGTGGCGTTTGATTTTTTTGGCGGGTAGAGTGCCTGTTTCGAGCAGCTGTTGGCGGGTGGCCCGTGAAGTGTGGGTGCCAAATGGCACGGCGGTATGAGTTGGGACGTCTTCTCAATTCCCTTACAACAAAGCCCAACCCAACCGTTTTGTTGATCAAATGGATGAAAAGCGAGTGGTTGTGGTGTTGGACCCGGATGTGGCAGAAGCGTTTCCCTACTCAGAATCAGTGAATAACGCTTTGCGTAAATTGATTGAAGAAAAAGAAAAATGAAGCGAAGTAGACCATATGGGTCAAGTTGTGCGACCCATCAATCCATCCCAATACAAACAAACACTACAGCAGTCATGCGTGTAATCCATACTAAATCCATGCCATCAGTGGTTCAAAATGCCATTGGCCGTCATCCTGGCCATCTTTAAAAATCCTGGCAATCCTTCAAACAAAAAAAACAACCCCGCAACCACCCAAAAAAAATCATCCCGCCCAACCCCAATAATCTCAACCTCTTTCAATGATATCCCAAATCTCTTTTCCAGTTAAATATTCAATTTTGCGGTTTTTTATATAAGGGTGAGGAAGAACAAAGCGATCGCATCCTCAGCCGAACGCCGATCCGCTACTTCGAAGTCCTCCGTAGTTGGGAGGGCGAGGCTCTCGCCGAGCCGATGGCGGATTAGTAAAAATCGACGGGGCACGATGCAAAAGCATCGTTGATCTCAGACAGCTGGTTTGCCGAAAGGCAAATCCCGCGTGGACCACCGTACAGCCCGGTGAGTACAACCTGAGTGGTTATGGGCATGTAGGATGGGCTAAAAGCGAATTCGTCGTTTAGAATTC
>CAZEZQ010000243.1:7368-7488 GCA_964516245.1 uncultured bacterium
GTAGCCCATCAAGAACCAGCTCATGATTGGTGGGAAGGAAAACCGGAGTTGTGGAGTTGTCCCCTTCGTTCCCAGGTACGCGTCAACAAACGTTGAGGCGTCCACCGCGGGTGGAACCGG
>CAZEZQ010000244.1:0-7483 GCA_964516245.1 uncultured bacterium
TCGCTCATTCTTCGCTGTTTTGGTTTTCTTTCAGCAGCCATTCCGCTATTTGTTGGGCTTCTTCTTTAGGTAAAGAGAATGCGGTCATGGCTCCTGTGGGTTCTTCGCGGATGCCCAATTCGATTGCGGTGACGAAATCGGGTGACATCAACCATTTGACCAGTTTTTCTTTCTCGAGTTTCCGCGCTTGTTCCAGCGGACCGCCCACTCCGCCGTCGGGGGCGCCTTCACCTTGATAGGTGTGGCAGGCCAGGCAGGTTTTTTCGGTTAAGATTTCTTCGATATGGCCTAATCCTGGTCCCAGCATGGAGGGGGGTTGGACTTCGAAGAGTTCTTTCAAACTTTCCAATAGTAAATCCACTTGTTTATCGGTTAAATGAACTCCGCTCATTTCTCCGGTGGGATTGTCGCGGATTCCCAGTTTTTTGGCTTTTTCGGCGGTGGGTTCTTTCATAAAAGCCCTTAATGTATCTTCTTTGCGGCTGGCGACCGAAGACAAGGAGCCACCGGGGTCGGGATATCCAGTCCCGTCTATCGTATGGCATGACAGGCATCCAATGGCTTTAATTCGCTCACTGGCAGAATAAGGTTCAAGATCGATTTGGGTGGAAGAGATGTAAAAAGAGTACAACGTTAAAACCGGAAGCAGTGAAAATACACCGGAGAGACACGCGATGGGTGTTTGCAGCCAACTCAAATAGGGTTTCAGTTTCCAATAAACCACCAATCCAACGATTGAGCCGCCGGGCAAAAAAAGGAACCAAGCCAGTTTGTCTTGCCAATCGGGCACGGGTACATAATGGGGGGTGGGGTGGAGGTAGACCACCCAATACATCAAACCTACGGCTGCGGCGCCAATGAGCAAGGTGGGGAAATTTTTGCGCAGGGAGAGCCCTCCCATCGCCAACACGCTCCCCACGATCACACCCAAACTGCCCAAGCGAAAGATATTCGCGATATCGCCGGACATTAAACGTCCCCAGAAGACAGCATCTTCGGCTTGATACAAAACTTGTGCTTCCCAACAACACCACATCGATAAAGGCCCCATTATAGACAGGCCCAGCAAACTAGCTCCTTCACAGCACCCCCGTTTGAATAAATGGCTCCACAGATTGAGCAAGGCAATGCATAGAAAAAGGACCAGCCCTGCAATGGCCAGCCCCAAATACACTTCTTTCATGGTTATTCTCCTGTGTATCGCATCGATGCGGTTCTCATCCTATAAACATCTTATAATAAATTGGGGTTGAAGAATCATCTTCAACCCCGCTTATTATAACCTGAGATTATTCATTTTCTTATGGCAGTTCGGGTTCTTCCACAATGGGATATTCACCATCAAGTGCCTTGACGAATTCGATGAGTTGGTTGATTTCTTCATCAGACAGGTTTTGGGCTTCGATGGCATTGAACAGGGCATGGCGGTTGGGGTTGTCTTTGCCCCCACCGGCCATGAATCGAACCGCTTCTTCCAAGGATTTCACGCTGCCATCATGAAAGTAGGGAGGGGTGTCGGTTACGCTGCGAAGATGAGGCACACGGAACGCCCCTTTGCCGGATGGATTTTCGGTCACTTGGTAACGGCCCAAGTCTTGTTCTTCTTTGTCTGAGCCCACGCCGGCGTTATAAAAGTTCCAATTGGAAAATATAGGTGGGGTGTGGCAGCTGGAGCACAAGGCTTTGCCGTTAAACAGCCTCATCCCGGCAATGGCGTCTTCGCTCATGGCGTCTTTGTCTCCGTTTTGATATTTGTCATAGGGAGAATTACCGGAAAGAATGGTGCGTTCAAAAGCGGCAATGGCTTTGGTGATGTTTTCTTTGTTGGCGGGGCCACCGAAGACATCTTGAAAGCGCTTTTTGTATTCATTAATCTTGTTCAATTGTTTCGAAACAACTGTCATTTTTGTTCCCATTTCGATGGGGTTTTCCACCGGACCGGCCGCCTGGTCTTCAAGGTCGGCTGCGCGTCCATCCCAAAAGAGTGTCGTGGCATAGGCGGTGTTGATTACCGTATTGGCGTTACGATCACCTTTTTGTTTGTGAATTCCTTCTGACACTGGTTTGGGTTCGGCATAGCCATGCCCGGGCATATGGCATGTCGAGCAAGAAACGCTGCCATCGTCACTAAGACGGGTGTCGAAATAGAGCATTTTGCCCAGTTCGACTTTTTCTTCGGTCATGGGGTTATCTGAAGGGATGGGGACAGGGGGGAGTCCCAATGGCTGTTCAATCGACATTTGTGATTGCGCGCTACCCAGCATAGGAGCCACTGAATAAAATGCAAAAGCGGCGATGCTGGCACTGATGAGGGCGAGGGGTTTAGTGATTTGGGGTAATTTTTTCATGTTGTTTAGACCTCCACATGATGCTTTCGTCCAAAATTGATTTTATAAGGAATCAGCCCTATGTTTTAGGGCTATAGATGATGAATATCATCAAATCTTAAAGTTAACGTGTTGGATCAGCTAAATTTTGGTTAGGAAGCCGGTTCTTCTGCCAGGGTTTCTTTGGTGATATCAGGCTTGAAGGAGAAGAAGAAATAGATGGCTTCAAAAATGAGGGCGATAGTTAAAAGGTAAATAATTCCACCTACAAGTGTCAAGGAAGTATTCGTGAAGATTTCTTGGCTGTTGTTGGCTTCGAGTGCGGTGAACAATCCCGATGTATAGGTTTGCAGGTTTAGGGTCATGGCTGTGAGGGTGACTGACAGCATGAAAACCATTGGCAGAGCGGTTACCCAAATGTTGCGCTGCAAGCGGACCAGATACACTGTAGCGGCAAGCAGGCCCAGGGCGGCGAGCAGTTGGTTTACGGTTCCAAACAGAATCCACAAGCTTTTCCCAAACGATGACATAGCAAAGAAGGCAATTGTTAATACGGCCAGTGTGGATGAGATATAGCGGTTGTTGAAATAGGGGATATTGAAAGTGGCCCCGATTTCTTCGAGATTGTAACGCAAGAGGCGGGTGCCTGAGTCTAAGGTGGTTAAGGCGAATGAAACGATCAGCAGAGCGACGAAGGTGGCGGCGATATCCAATGGGATGCCGATTTGATTGATAAAGTTTCCCGCTCCCATTACGAAAAAGGAGATGCTGCCATAAAGGCCACCAGATTTCCAACCGCTATAGTGGCCTTCCCAGGCGCCCAGACTTTCAA
Organism: uncultured bacterium; assembly: GCA_964516245.1. GTDB lineage: Bacteria > Hinthialibacterota > Hinthialibacteria > Hinthialibacterales > Hinthialibacteraceae > CAZEZQ01. The sequence goes on from CAZEZQ010000244.1 coordinate 3,160, forward strand.
CACCAGCGGTGCAGGCGAGCACCGCCATAACACCGAGTGCGCATTCGGCGATCATTGCGCCGTAACCGACCGAGCGGGCATCAGTTTCTTTTTCGATTTGTTTGGCTGTGGTTCCAGAAGAGACTACGCTATGAAAACCTGAAACTGCGCCACAGGCGATGGTTACAAACAACAATGGAAACATGCTTGGAATTTCGGAATTGGAATTCACCGCAGGGGCGACAATGGTCGGCGCGAAGAATATTACAGTTAGATATAAGCCTATCAAACCTAGATATAATGATAGCGTGTTAATATAATCTCTAGGTTGGAGCAAAAGCCAAACCGGAAGAACGGAAGCGGATAATGCGTAGGCGAGTAATGCATAAAGCCAGAAATTCAGGCTGAAATTGATGGGGAAATAAGTGCCTAGCCATATAAATATCAGAGTCAATCCAAGCCCTATGATGCTGACGGGCAATAGGGTAATCATTTTCTTTCGCAATAAAACACCGAAGATCATAGCGATGATCATCAACATAACCGCGGGCAGGGCCGCGCCTGGATAGGTTTGGAAGCCTACGGATTCTGATTCCATTTGTAGAAGGTTGCCCACAATGGAGGTAAATGCTCCCATGGCCAAAGCCAAAGCGATGTAGATAATGAATAAAAACCAGATTCGAGCCCGTTTGCCGATCAAGGTTTCGCAAACATCACCGATGGAACGTCCTTTGTTGCGAATGGAAATCACCAATGCGGCAAAGTCGTGTACCGCTCCCATCAACACCGCTCCGAACACCAACCACAAGATTGCCGGAAACCAGCCCCAAATCACTGCGACAGCCGGACCTACGATTGGAGAGAGCCCTGCAATTGAGGCGAAATGGTGGCTGAATAAGACTAGGCGCCGGGTGGGAACGTAATCCATACCATCTTGCATGGTGACGGCGGGAGTTTTGTTTTTATCATTTAATATAAAGACTTTTTCGGCTATATATTTGGAATAAAAACGATACCCCAAAAACATGCAAACAAAGGCTAGAATGGTTGGATAAAGAGCATTCATAATCGTTTTCCCCAAGTAAAAATAAAATTATGTTTAAAATATTTGATATCCTATCACGGATTTGAAAAAAGCAAGATAGTTCTTGTGGGAATCACGCAGACAGATTCTAGATTCCGTTATATCCTAAATATACTATAAAATCTCTCAATGGACAAATGTATGAAACCGATCTTCAACTTAATACTCATTCTTGTCATTTCTTCGCCTGTTTGGAGCCAAGTTCCTGGGATGGCGCCATTGCCCCAGCGCGCTCAGAATAAGAATGTGTTGGGCACAATGAAAGATGGATCGCCTGCGGCGTTTATACGATTTTCACGCCCGCAAGTTGTTCACGGGCTCAGTATACAGCAGCCGGAGGACAGTGGTATCAAAACCGATGTCTATATGGCGTTTGAAGGGGTGACTCCGGCAAAAAATTCTGAAACCAACAGTCTGTTTATTCGCGTTGCTACAGAGAGGTTGATCACCGCAACCGGCACGTTTTACGTGGAATTGCAGTACTTCGATCAGGGGCAGGGAGGCGTTGAACTAACGTATTTATCAAAAGGCGACAATCAAGAGGAAGCCATTGAAAAAACTGCGAGGTTTTATTTGGGTGACAGCGGGCATTGGCAAAGGCACACCTTCACTCTGCAGGATGCGGTATTGGATCATTCTTTTCCCAAAGAAACTGATTTTCAAATTCATTGTCCTGATGTCCCAATTCGCCAAATTGCATTGTCACGTTCACCGCTTTCAACCCCTCAGATGGTGACCAGCCCCATGTTTGAGCAGCCCAGGGTTTCTCCACCTCAAGGTTTCTTTATTGCTGTAGAGCCTGAAGGGGGCTCTAGTTCTGGATTATGGAAAGAGGATACACAACTGATTGGAAAGTCTCAGTTGTATAAGTCGTGGGGGGCAAATCATGTAATCGATACACTCTCGCGAGACCGTATGGAAATGGCAAATTCCCGTATAGATCTGGCAGAATATGCTAACAGAGCCGAGCGCTTGCGGGATGTTCGGTTGCATTGGCTGCCGAGAATTGAAGTCGGGAATCCCAATTCGCTTCCTCTTCAGTTAACAAGTGGACTGCAAAGCGCGGTTGGATTGCTTCGCCAGGGTTCTGTAAATGCCATTTCGATGTGGGAGCCACGTTTGGTAGATGCGTATTCACGCTTGTTTCAAGCTCTTGGGCAAAATATATCGCCCCGCGCTGTTCCGCACATGATCCTTTCATTATCCACTTCTTGGGGTCCGCTTGTACACGATGGCGGCTGGCCGGATGTTTGGGCCGGTGATCCGCTAGCCACACAAGATTTTCGCCAATATGTGCGGATGCGGTATAACCGGGTGAGAACAGTCAACCAGGCTTGGCAGACAAACTTGTTTGGGTGGAATGATGTACGGCCTGAAATTCCTGACATGATTACGCCATCGCGCGCGATTGATGTCAACAGTGTGTATCACGATCAATTCGCTAAAATTACCACACAACTGGTTCAAGAAGCGCGGCGGTATTTGCCCAATACTCACATTATCTTAGAAGTTGGAAATGATTTTTATTACAGCCCGACTGATCCTAATATGTTGTCTGAGGTTGCGGCGGGAAACCGATGTTCTTTGTTGATGAAAAGCCACCTCTCTATGCCGGCCCGCTCTTATCTATGGCCTATGCTGGGACATGCCTGCCGAAATTATGGCGTTAATTTTGGATTGCGTTTTTCGCAGGCGGGGCGGGCGGAATCTATATTGGGGGCATTTTACTCGCTCTCAAGTGAAGGTGGGTCTATGTTTGTGTTTGACGAAAAACTGTTGGCGACTGCAGGCGCTTGGAAATATTATTTGAATGCCGTAAACAATCTTAATCTCACCCAACCAGACCGGCGGGTGGCGGTGGTGTTTCCCAAGATATCTGTTTATACATCCGGCCCTGGTGAATTTGACCGGAAAATTCAACAAATGCGTGAATTGTTTGCTTTTGATGTGATCGACGAAGCGCATTTGAATCAAATTTCCGCTTCCGAATATCCTCTGATTTTTGTCCCCTGGGGTTCTGTATGGAGCCGCAGTGGCATTCAGAATCTGCTCTCTTTGGCTCGTGAGGGAGCGGCGGTTGTGGTTCATACCGACAAAGTATGGCGCACTCCCAATGGTGATATGTCATTCAACGAAAAACTGTTCCATGCGAAATTGGTGCAGGAAAATGGGGGGTGGAAATACGAACCGCGCTCATCCATAGAAAAACCTTATAGCAGCAGCCCCTATTCACCCAATAAACAATTTCATGTAAACATGGGTTCTTCGGATTCGATCCCCTATATTTCTGGTGATTGGAGTTTGCCGCAAGCGGATAATTCCGTGCGAAATTCAGATTTTGATCTCAAGAATTACCGATGGATGGGAAAGCAAGGGAGCATTCGATTGCCGGTTGCCCCGAATCGTGATTATACCCTTTATATTGAAGGATATATGCCTGAAGGAAAATTGGCTCATGTATATATGAATGGGGAAGAGATAGATACCATCGAAGGTGAGGGGAAATTTGTTTTTAAACGGAACTTTGTTGGCGGCAGTAGACCGAAACAAAGGGATATTCGTCTTGATTTGCAGGGAGAAACCTGGTCGTCTGGAGAGGTAATGGGAGTGACTCAATCTTTCCAACCGAGTATGGCGGTAAGCCGTGTGGCCATGTTGCCGTATGGAGAACAATTGGGAGACAGCCGAAATCGGGCGATTTCACAACCTACACCTGATTTTCGCCGTGAGGCGTTACGTGGTTCATGGCTCAAAGAAGTGGGGCGTGGGGTTACAGTGATTGCCCCTCAAGAATATGTCAGCGAGTGGGTATTTATGGAATTGCTCAACTCGGTGGTGCAGAATCCCAAAATTTTGGATCCCCGCTTCAATTTTACTTTGCCGGTTGATGGGAAGCATAATGGCGTTTATGTTAGTCCGCAAAGAAGAGCCACGATTTATGTGAATCTTACCTCTCAAACGGTTCCGTTGCCGGTGTCATCAGAATCGAACCGTGCAATCAATATTCCACCAATGGATATTCTGTATACCAATTAAGACAATTCGTGAAATTGCAATCTTGCATTTTGTGAAACTATATCTTGGAGCGCAGGCGGGGGCGCCTGCGTTATTATGATTTGCAGGCGGGGACGCCTGTACATGATATGAATGCAGGTGAGACGCTTGTACATTATATGATTTGCAGGCGGGACGCCTGCGCTCCAAGGTGTGTCTATGAACTGCGTTCCAAATCGACTTATAGTTAAATCGTTAATTCATACT
>CAZEZQ010000245.1:0-7476 GCA_964516245.1 uncultured bacterium
ATCGCCGTCTGCCCATAGGGCGAAGAAATCAGGGTGGGCATTCAACACCCGGCGAACGTAGGTGTGGTTGCGCGGGCTGTTTTGGGTGAGCGGCCTAACCTCGCTCCAGGTTCGGCCCTGGTCGCCGCTTTCAAACATTGCTAAATCGCCGCCGGTGCAATATTGCTGCGGGCCGGGATAGGTGGGGCCGATCATGCGCCACAAATTTGGATTGGTAATATCCATCGAACCCATATCATAATTGTGATCTGAGCGGGCCACCTCATGAAACCGCCAGGTCTCACCCGTCCACACCGCCACCATCCAAATGCGTTCACCATTTTCCGGGCCGGATTCATAGCCGTTGCTTACAATATACAAAATGACCGGATGGCCCTCTTCATCAAAATCGATATCTTTCAAATACACCAATTTTTCGCCGTGATAGTCGCGCACCAATGCCCCGTTATCAGGCGACGAAAGCGGGGTCTGCAGCGTTTCGCCCTGCACGTTGGTCCAGGTTTCACCCTGGTCGCGGGTTTCCATATAATACAAATTGGTGCGTGCGTTCAGGCCGCCTTGGGGTGGATGCCAATTAAATGCCGTGCCCGCATGAGAGCGGTCTTGGGTGCTGATTTGATAATGCCCGCCAAACCCGGCAATCTTTTTGTCGGGCGACCAGCTTCGGCCATCCTCGCTGGTGCTGCAATACATTTCCCGGCCCGCCGTGTATTTGGTAAACAAAAAGAGAAATCCTTGGTCTTGGTGAAATCGGGGCTGGGGGTAGGTGAATTCTTTCTGCAATATAAGTTCAAACGCATCAATCGAATAGGGCTCGACGCTGCGCCAAATGAAGCCATCCCTGCCGCCGTGCGCGCTGGCAAACACCCATAAATGCCCTTGGCCGTCAATCGACAACACTGGGTTGTGATGGGCATCCGCAGTGCCTTTTTCCATTATCATTGCGGGCCGCGGCACCTGGCCGGTTTCATGATCGAAATATGAAATCATGATCAGCAGCGGGTCGTCTTCACCCACACCCTTGGTGCCGCCATACACAAAGAAGGTTTTGTTCACTTCTGAAGCATATTGGGCGTGGTGCCGGTGCTTGGCGCAGTAAGTGCCAAGGCCGCCGCTGTATTTGTAGCGGTATTTGTCATCCGACGGTTGATTGCTATACCAAATGCCGAGATACCCCTCTGCCCGTTTGGTTTGAACCACCAATGGCTGGCTGGACACCAGTTTCAGCTGTGCGTGATGGCTGTGTCCACTTAGGTCTCTCACCTGCCCTTCATCACGCGAGCAAAGTGACCAATAGGCAATCAATCCATTGTTCCGCATTTGAGAGATATTCTCTTCGGAGGGAGGCGTTTGCAAATACTCAACAATCGTTTCACCGCTCAGTGCCCGGTTCCATACGCGAATGTTTTCCATCGAGCCGCGAAAGGCGCGTTCCAACTCTTGCAGGCCCGATTCGCGCAACGCGCCGATCGTCAATGAATTTGAACTTTGCACAGGACGCCCGCTGCCCGCTTCCTGCGCCACCAACTGGCCGTTGTAATAAAGGCGTTTGCTTCCATCGGGTTCATACACACCAGCGCAATGAAACCAAACCTCCTTGGGAGGCAATGGCGCATTGGCATGTGAATAGCCTTCGTGATCCTGCACCAACATGCGAATGCGGTTGTTATAGCTATAAAAGGTGAAGTCTTCAGAAGGGGCGCCCCGGTTGAGAAAAATTTGGCTGCCCGACAAATCATCAAAACGAATCCAGGCTTCCACAGTCAATTCATTTCCATTGAAAGCCTGAGCATCATCCACCTGCAGATAGGTTTCGCCATCAAAAAGCAAACCACTATCGGGTTTCCAGGTGAGCTGCGAGTCATCCAACTGAGCCCAAGAAGTGGATGCTACCAACAAGCAAATTATACATATCCATACATTTACGATTTTGTTTTGAAGATTCACGAGAGTTGCTCCTTTTCTCTGTTGATTCATTTACAAGAATTCAGGCCGAACTGTATATGCCATCATACACGGTTCGGCCTGATTCGTTAGCACGCTTTGATTAATACAATTGCCACAATTCAACTGGGGTTTCTTCGTTCGAGATTGTGATATTGTCCAAAAAGAAATCGTCTGAAAACCGGTCAGTAAAGACAAAACGGAACTCTTCAATCTCTTCTACGGCATTGCGAAAAGTTGGGTCGGGCTCTACGCGAGTCAAATTGTCAAATGAAGTATCTCCCGGATTGCCTTGCCAATATTCAAACGAATCAGTTTGGGGATCGAGTATCAAGCGAATGGGGGTCCAATTCGCGGCGGGAAGCGAAACGGGGATGACTTCCACCCAGGTTTCATCAGCATCTTCGCTGCCATCCTTATTGGCGTCACCAATGATGACCCATTGGCTGCCATCGAAAAAGTTGACCCGCCCAGGCTCGATCTCGCCCCAAGACATTTGTGCGCCGATGTTTCCATCTCCCCGCACATGCAGGCGGGCGGCACGGGCCCCTGAACTGCCCTGGTTGGTAATGGCGAGAAGAAAATCGGCGGTTACGGTTTGCGTCTGGTCTTCGATGTCAATAAAGATGTCGTCTTCTCCCGCGCGAACCCGCAGCGATTTGGCACCAACAGCAAAGTCGCTATCCAAGGCTCCACCGCCGGTAAGCGGCGGTTCTTGCAACGCAAAATCGCCTTCAAAGTTTTCGTCGAGAATGGTTTCACCCGCCTCGGCCGTCAGATTAAAGTTATCGACATAGAAGGTTCCACCGCCGCGCTGGGAGTTTTGAAAATTGACCGAATCAGTATTAAAGTTGGGATTTCGCATCGGCAGATCGCCGCCATATTGCTGCAGTGTTTCCATCGCAAAATCGTTGGGGTCCCCTTGATAGTAGCGGAAAACGCTGTTCGCCATATCCACTTCGATTTGGATGGGAATCCACTGGGCGGATGAAGGATCGCTGGGATCGGTGACAGCCAATGGGGGAGGCCAGGTTTCATCCTCGTTTTCTTGAAGGTCTTGGTTGGTGTCACCCACCTGGCGCCAGGCGGTTCCATCGAAGTAATTGGCCAACCCGGGATCCAAATTGCCCCACGCGAGTTGCGGCCCGATGCCTTGGTCTCCATTAATGAGCAATTGCGCAGCCCGTTGGTTTTCCTGTCCCTGGGTCTCCACTGCCATAAAATATCGGATGGTAAAGTTTTCTTCGAGCGGTCCGAATTCAGCCACGCCATTGTCGATGTTTTGCAAGAGGGTGAGTGATTGATTGTCGATGGCGATGGTTTCATTATCACGAGTTGGCTGTGATTCGAAATCATCTTCGAGAAACGTTCCAGAATCGTTCAACAGAGCCAGTTCATCCACAAACGCCCCATCGCTGGGCATGTTGAAAACATAATTGGTCATGTTGGGCTGGGCATTGGGCATGAACAAATCGTCTTGAAACAATTCCAATGTAGAAAACTCAAAATCATTGGGTTCGCCTTGCCAATATTCATATATGCCCGCGGCGGGTTGCACCACCAACTGAACAGGGACCCACTGGGGATTGTCAGGTGTGGAGACAGGCAATGGCTCAGGCCAGGTTTCATCTGCATTTTCTTCGCCGTCAATGTTCAGGTCACCCACTTGAAGCCAACCGGCGCCATCGTTGAAAGCCGGCCGACCTTCCGATACAACTCCCCATTGCAGCTGTACACCGGGGGCTTCTGAACCTGTGGCACGGCCGCGAATCAGTACTTCTGTACCGAGTGAATCCGGGGTAGGCAATTGGGTAACTGCGATAAGAAATTGAACTGTGAACGGTTCGGTTTTACTTTCGAAAAATTCGAAGGTGCTGTCAGTCATGGCAAATTCGCCAATCGCCAAGGCGGTGGGTTCGCGTTCCAAATCCGGCAAGGGATTGAATCCCGGCGGCGTGCCCAACGACTCAAGATCGTCGAAATTCTGTTGGTACAACACCACTGCCGTTCCGTTCATGGCTGGAACCAATGCCATCATCATACAGATGGCAAACACACAACTAAAATAATATTTCGCTTTCATTTCTTCCTCCTTTGAATTATGTTTCTATGCCGATTGTTTCCACTTTAACAAGGTATCTCATGGACCAAAGCGATAGATATCTCCATCGCTATTGAGTCCATTGCTCGCATCGAACCAGACCAAAAATTGTTTTTGGGTGGATTCGAAGTCTTCGTCCGGCCCGTAGCTCATAATGGCCCAGCCCCCTTTTTGGTTTTTGATGTGATCCAAATTGGGGTTGTTGAACCAGGTGCCCCGGCGCCGGTGATCCATGGTATCCGGACCCCAGAAGGGATAAACGGCATTGGCTTCGATGCTATCGGTGTTGAACACATCGCGAACACTGGATGACATATAAGCCACCGGCGTGGTCAAACGGCTGAAGCGTTGAATGCGTGGATTGATAAACGCAGCCGAATCCGGTTGATAGGTATTGGGGTATTTTCCATTGTCAATACGGTACATTTCGAGGGCCTGGCCGATGGCTCGCATATTGCTTTCGGTGGCCGCCACTCGAGCTTTGATTTGGGCGTTGAGAAAATTGGGGACCGCAATGGCCGCCAAAATGCCAATAATGGCCACCACGATTAATAATTCGATGAGTGTAAAGCCTGCCGCTTTACGAAACATACACAATCTCCTTTCGGTGAAAGAATAACTCAATCTTTAAAGAATAGAACGTGAAAGAGAGGGAACTGTCAACTTGTCTATTGTCTATTATTTGAATCTTTCAACTTTATTAAAATGATTCTTATGAACAAGAAGTAACGGAAAAACGGTAAAAACTGTTTAGAACGAGTCGTGTATTTCAGATGAGATGTTGGCACACGTTTGTTCTCTCTCCTTACAGAGGGTGTTTGGGAAGAAAAGAATGAGGATTTTATCAAACATTCAGATCCCCCCAGAACCTGCGGTTCTTGCCCCCCTTTGTAAGGGGGGCCTGACTACTACACCTCTTCTTATTTGATTCACATGTAAACTTTACAATGCGTACTTGTTTAAGCTCATTTATTAAATGAGGTTGGGGGCAATGCCATTCACTTAAGCAGGAGGGCCATAGTGGCCAGGGTGGATTGGTTTCGCGTGGTGTTTGTTGGTGGGCTGAAGCCCACCCTACGGCTCTACGCTTTGCTTTGAGACCACCTTACGGCTTTTCATGTTTGCAGAAATTGTGGTATTCTGAAGGAAAGATATGGCATCTTATGAATGGAGACCATCATGAAAGTTACCAGGTTCGCTCTTTTGTTCTTTTTATCCTTCGCCCTGCTTCTTGTACATTCTTCACATGCCCAACAAGATAGTTCGATGAACCAAAAATTTGATGTGCAATCTATGAATGAGATGGTTTCGCTTCGTGTCGACATTGAAGAAAACATTTCATTTTCTGTATCTTTTCAAGATATGACAATTGTTGAACAAGCCATTGTTTCACTGAAATTAGACGATGGTGTGGTTTTGGGGGAAGACCCAACATTGGAGGATCACTCGGAAGAATTGGTGCACAATGAGATTCTTCCACTTTATTCAGTGAAGCGTTCTCATATCCCCGATCATTACAAGGAACTGCATTTGGATTTCGCAGATGATTTTGCGCTTGAATTTCGGGTGTATGATGACGGGCTGGCTTATCGCTTTGTTACGAAACGCAGAGACCGTATGAAAGTGTTTGATGAACAATTCGATTTGCTGTTTGCCGATGATTATTCCCTTCACCGTTCGTATCCACGAACGGAAAATTGGATCACCAGTTATGAAGACTATTTCGAAATTTCATTGGTTTCTGAAATGTTAACAGGTAAACCATGTATCTTGCCGGTGCTGGTTGACCTGGGTGATGGAGCCAAGCTGGGGATCACGGAATCGGATGTGCGCGATTACCCCGCCATGCGTTTTGTGCGTTGTGAAGATTCTGAACGAATGCTGAATGCGGTTTATCCCCCCTACCCGCTTGAAACCGAGTTCGGCGGTTATGATGACCGATTGAATGTGCCCAGCAAACGGGCGGAGTATATCGCCGATATCAACGGCAGCCGGCGCTTGCCCTGGCGGGTGTTTATTTTGGCTGAGCAAGACAAAGATCTGTTGGCTTCGGATATGGTGTACCGTTTGGCGCGGCCCGCCGACCCAGACATGGATTTCAGCTGGGTGAAGCCAGGCAAGGTTGCGTGGGATTGGTGGAGCAACCTCAACATCACTGAGGTGAATTTCAAAGTGGGGATCAATACCGAAACATACAAACACTATATCGATTTCGCTTCGGACTTTGGCATTGAATACATCAATCTCGATGAAGGCTGGTATCAGAACGGCGATTTGCTGGATGTGGTTCCCGCCATCGATATCCCTGAGATTGTGGAATATGCCGAGAAACACAATGTGGGGGTGATGCTGTGGTGCATGTCGCGCTATTTGGAAAAACAATTGACCGAAGCGATGGATCAGTTTGAAAAATGGGGCGTGCAGGGATTGAAGATCGATTTTTTCGACCGTGATGACCAACCCATGATGAACTTGTATGAAACCTTTGCCCGCGAAGCGGCCAAGCACAAATTGTTGGTGAACTATCATGGCGTAACCAAACCAACCGGGTTGTGGCGCACCTATCCTAATGTGATTAACCGTGAAGCGATGAAAGGGTTGGAATACAACAAGTTTAGTGATAACTATGTCACTCCCGAACATGCAGTGACCATCCCCTATACGCGCATGCTGGCGGGGCCAATGGATTTCACGCCCGGCGCGATGACCAATGCGCCTGAAGAGAGTTTTCGGGTGATCTTCGATTTGCCCATGAGCCACGGCACCCGCTGCCAGCAGCTGGCGATGTATGTGATTTATGATGCGCCTCTGCAGATGCTGTGCGGTTCGCCTACTGCCTACCGCAAAGAGCCCAGTATTATGGATTTTCTCTCAGCGGTGCCCACCACTTGGGATGAAACCGTGCCTCTGGCGGGTGAAGTGGGTGAATCGGTATTGCTGGCGCGGCGCAAGGGTGATGAATGGTATGTCGGCGGGATGACCGATGAGAATGAGCGCATGATGACGGTCGATTTTTCGTTTTTGCCGGGAGGGACATTTGACGCCGATGTGTATCAAGACGGCCCCAACGCGCACCGCAACGGGATTGATTATCAGCGCATTCATCAGGTAGTGACATCGAAATCGAGAGAGTCATATTCACTCTCGCCCGGTGGTGGTGTGGCCATTCGGTTAGTGACGCGTGGTGAGTAGGATGTGTTTGAACCACTGATGACACGGATTAAGAGGATTGCACGGGTACGATGGTAGGGGGCACGTTGCGACGTGCCCCTACAGTTGGACCTCTCCACGATATCTGATAGGGTTCTTATGAAACATTCACGTAAGTTCTGAGATTCTGATTGGTTATGCATACTATTTACGTTAATCAGAAGTGGTTCAATCAAACCGGCTCGGCGGGAGCCTCGCCCTCCTAAAGGCAACGACACGGC
>CAZEZQ010000246.1:0-7471 GCA_964516245.1 uncultured bacterium
GGTGCTGCGAGCCGATCTGCAACATGCGCTTGGCGCCGCGGGCGACTTCGAGCACGCCGTAGGGTTCGAGTAGGCGTAGAAAGGCCGCTAGTTTGTCTTCGCCGCCGGTGGCTTCAAACATCATGGAGTGGGGGCCGACATCGGCGACCCGTGCGCGGAAGATGTTGGCAATTTCGATCAGTTCCGAGCGCTTTTCCGGCTCTACCGCCACCTTGCATAGCATTAATTCCCGATCGACGATATCTTTTTCTTCTACAGAAAAGTCGTGTACTTCGTGCACGTCGATCAGCTTGCCCATCTGCTTGCGTACCTGATCGAGAATCTTGTCATCGCCGGGTACCACAATGGTCATCCGAGATACTTTGGGGTTGTCGGTTTCGGCAACCGATAAGCTTTCGATATTGAATCCACGGGCTGAAAAGAGCCCGGCTACGCGGGCCAGCACACCGGCGCGGTTTTCTACCAACACATAGAATATATGGCGTTTCATAATGTTTGTTTCTCCTTTTAGGCCATGCCTTCAATCATTTGGTTGAGCGACGCTCCTGCCGGCACCATGGGGAACACGTTTTCTTCGCGCGCGACCCATACATCGAGCAGCGCCGGTTTGTTGCTCGCCAGGCATTCTTTGATGGCGTCATCGAGTTCGGCTTTGCTGGTGACTTTGCGGCCATAGGAATGGTAGGCTTCGGCCAGTTTGGCGAAATTGGGGATGTAATCCGCATCCATCCAGTCGTTGGGGTCTGGCAGTTTATCCTGGCCTTCTTTGGGGCAGGTCAGTTCGGTTCCCGCATAGTTTTTGCCGTAGAACATATCTTGCCATTGGCGCACCATGCCCAGCCAGCCGTTGTTCATGATGATGTTTTTCACCGGCAATTTGTATGTGTAGGCCGTAGCCATTTCTTGAATGTTCATGACCAGTGAGCCGTCGCCCGCGATGTTGATCACCTGCCGGCCGGGGAAGGGCCACTGTGCGCCGATGGCGGCGGGGAAGCCGTAACCCATGGTGCCGAGTCCACCGGAGGTGATCCACGTGCGGGGCCGGGTAAAGGTGTAATACTGCGCTGCCCACATCTGGTGTTGGCCCACTTCAGTGGAGATGATGGCGTCTTCATCGCACAAAGCAGCAACCCGTTGGATCAAATACTGCGGCATGATCAGGTCGCTTTCTTCATTCTGGTTGAATTTCAATGGGTGTTTTTCTTTTAAATCATCGAGAAACGTAATCCATTCGTCGGTATTGCAGCGTTTTACCCGTTTATTTAGTTCGGTGAGAATTTCTTTAACGTCGCCCACCATATCCACATCGACATCGACGTTTTTGCTGATGGAAGAGGGGTCGATATCCATATGGATAATCTTGGCGTTCGGCGCGAATTCTTCTAATTTACCAGTTACCCGATCGTCGAAACGGGAACCAACTGCAATGAGAAGGTCGGAGTGTTGGACCGCCTTGTTGGCGTACACCGTCCCGTGCATCCCCAACATCAAGAGCGAAAGCGGGTGGGTTTCGGGGAAACCGCCCAATCCCATCAAAGTGGTGGTAACGGGGATGTTGGTTTTGGTGGCGAAGAGGAACAGTTCATCTGCCGCATTGGAGTTGATGACACCGCCGCCGGCGTAGATCAGCGGCCGCTCTGACTGTTCGATCAGTTTCCATGCGTCGTCGATTTTTTCCATCGGGGGCATGGTTTGGAAATGGTAGCCCGGCAAATCGGGGGTTTCGGGATAGGTGTAATTTTCATAGGTTTGTTTTTGGATATCTTTGGGCACGTCGATAACAACCGGGCCGGGCCGGCCGGTGGTGGCGATGTGAAAACTGTTGTGCATCAATTGGGGCAACTCTTGGATGTTTTGAACCAGGTAGTTGTGCTTGGTGACCGGCCGGGTGATGCCCACCACGTCTGCTTCTTGAAAGGCGTCGTTTCCGATCAAATGGGTTGCCACCTGGCCTGAGATCATGACCACAGGGGTGGAATCCATCATGGCGTCGGCGAGGCCGGTAACAGTGTTGGTGGCTCCTGGCCCGGAGGTCACGACCACTACGCCGGGCTTGCCGGTGGCGCGGGCATAGCCCTCGGCCATATGGATGGCGCCTTGTTCGTGGCGCGTGAGAATGAATTGAAATTTGTCGGATTGGGTGATCAGGTCGAAGACGTCGATAATCGCCCCGCCGGGATAGCCAAACACCACTTCGACGCCTTCGCGCTCCAAGGCATCGACGATGATCTCTGCCCCTTTCATATTGCGGGGTTTGTTTTGCGGATTACTCTGCTGAGTTTTCTTGGTTTTTTTCTTGCCTGGTTCGGTTGCCATGTTGAACCTCCTAAATGAATCCTGTTTGGTATATTGTGACCCGGCCACCGGGGGAATTTCAACGCTCATTGAGCTCTTTATACTCACGGGCATAAAAAAAGCCGTGAGCGCTTTGCTTGCCCACGGCTTTGAGGTCTATTTTTACATTCTCAAGTCCCCAAAGCAGTGGGCTCCCGTACGCCGACGACTACGACGACGACCAATACGACGAGAGAAATAAGGGCCACTGACTTGAGGATCATGTATTCAATCCCTACGGTTGAGAATTTTATTTTACGATGGGCAGTATAATCAGGTTGCTTGAATGTGTCAAGGAAATATTTGTGAATTTTATGAGATTATGAGAGATGAGTTATCTATGCGGCAACTAATTCATTACTATTGATTTGCTTTTTGTTAGAAAACACAAGTTCTCTTGAAACAAAATATCTTTGTTCTAAATAGATTCCACTTTTTTTTTTATGAAATTTACTCTCTCGATAGTATTCAGGTTAAATAGATTTGTACCGTCTTCATGTATCCCTATTTCATAAAATAATCCTTTTGAAAACCACTCATCCAATTCATCACTCTTTGCCTCAGTGTATTCTTCTAATTCAGATAAACCATAAATATATTCGGGCACGATTGTTTTGTTTTCGAGTCCATCAATCAGCGTTTCTAATACTGATTTTAACGTATGTTTGGGGTGGAAAAATTTCATTTTTTCTTTTCTTTCGGTGGTTCTAAAAAGATGTCTCTAGTTGTTCTAGGCATTGTTGATTCAACTCCATTAATGCATATAAACAATACAAGTTTTGTTAGGGGTTGTAAGGGAAACTGATCTAGTAGTTCATAATATTTGAAATTGTGAGTTATTAAAGGACCTAAAGGTCCAAAAAGACATAAAGGACTAAAAGGACACGGTAGTTTTAATCGAATTTCAGGGTTGTTGTTGTAAGTAAAGCATACCGGCTAGAAGCCGATGCTGCCCTTTGACAAAATCAAATGTTAGGAAGAAGTGATTTCACGAAATCTTCTGTATGAATAAGGTGTATTAAATGGATTTGTCATATGGGCTTTTCAATAAAGATCGTATGACGTATATAATTTGTAATATATACGACAGTAAAAGGGTGACATCATGAAAACCAAACCAACACTACGATTGAATGAAGAGTTAATCATAAAGGAAAAAGCGCACGCACAGAAATCTGGAAAGTCGGTGTCTCAACTTGTAGCAGAATATTTCGAGATGCTGGATCAGCCAATGAAAGGTGACGAATCGCAATTTTCGCCGATTGTCGAATCTCTTAGCGGAATTTTGAAAAATAATAAAACTGATGAAGATGATTACAAAACCTATCTTCAGGAAAAGTATTTGTGAAATTGTAATTCGATTACGAAGAGGCTATTTTTCTCGAATCAAAATTTCACGAAACCGAATTTTCAATTGATCCCCTTTATGAATCTGTAAGGCGATGTGGCCGGTTTGGCCAACATTATGTTTTCTGTGAGTCTCATCATTAAGGATTCCCTCTCCCTGAAAGTCTGTGATTTGCACACCATTTAAAATGGCTTCGACCTTCAATCCCTTAACTTTAATACGCAGATGGTTCCATGCTGGCTCATCATTGCTGTAGTAGAATTTTAATCCATCGGGTGCCATTGATTCATTCACCCATTCGCCTTTGGGGAGGTTGGGATAGATCCAGCGCTTGTTGCCGCGGGTTTCGTCCCACATCATGCCGGTACGCCAGGGGCCGGGGGGATTGATATCGATTTGCGGACCATCAAGCCAACTTGCCTGGTCATCGTAGCGGCTGCGGATTTGCACACCGCTATTGCCGGGGCTCTTGCGATAAGCTTGAAATTCCAATTTTAACTCAAAGTCTTGATATTCCTTCTCGCTTATCAGCCAGATATAATCATGGCCTTTATGTTCGAGTGAATTAGCAACGAGGGTGCCATCTTCAATCCGCCAAAACGTTGTGTCTTGATCTTTGGGCTGGCATTTCACTATCCAGCCTTGCAGGGATTTGCCGTCGAATAGGGATTGCCATTCTTCGGAGAAAGAAGGCTGAGTCAATAATACTGTACCAATGATGCTCAGAAACAAAATTGAGGATTTGAAAAACTTGTTGTGGTTCATTTCTCGACTCCTTCTTCATTTTCACAATTCTGAATCGTTATAACATAATGGTGAGTAACATATCTATTTTAACACGTCCAACAATTTTCTTTGCTGTGCATACTTTACATGATATAAAAAATATATTTGATTTGAACAGAATCAATTCAAGCAGAGCACACATGGTAATGACCACAGTAGGCATTGGAACCTTAATAGATCAATCTCCTGATATAAGAAATGGCGCTCCCTAGATTGCCGGGACCGATGTGACTGTAAAACGTATTTAGTACTGCAACTTGAAACTTCTCTCAACAATTGACCGCTTGGCTCCTTCACCTTACATTCATTGTATTCATTTGGAATGAGGGTTGTTCATGCTTCCGACCATTGTTAATACCATTGCGGTTTTGATTGGCGCTGGGATTGGGCTTTTGTTTCATTCTTGGCTGCACGAGCGTTATCGCCGTATTTTGTTTCAGGGGATCGGTTTGGCGACTTTGTTAATTGGGTTGACGGAAGCGCTGAAAACCCAAGAAATGCTCTTGCTGGCGTTTAGTATGATTTTGGGCGGTTTTCTCGGTGAATGGATTAATATTGAAGAACGGTTGGAGGCGGCGGGAGAATGGTTAAAAAACCATGTTGGCAATCCTGACGACCCGGAATTCATTGATGGATATGTTTATGCCAGCCTTTTGTTTTGTGTGGGAGCCTTGGCGGTGGTGGGGTCGTTTCGTGCTGGTGTGCAAGGCGATGGAACACTTCTTTACACCAAGAGCCTGTTGGATGGGCATGCCGCTATTTTTCTCGCTGGGGCTATGGGAGCGGGGGTGATGGCCAGCGCTGTATCGGTTTTGGTGTTTCAAGGCTTTCTCACTCTTGTATTTATGCTATGGGGCGGGAATTTGCCTGAATATGTGATCACTGAGGTCGGCGCCTCTGGTGGATTGTTAATTGTGGGCATCTCGATCAACCTGCTTGAATTGGGGCATATCCGTTTGGGGAACCTATTGCCGGCAATGCTCTTTGCTGGGTTGTTTGCCGCGATAAAACCAATAATAATAAATGGAGGGAATCTTTAAATAATTTGGATTGTTGCCGTGTTGTAGGGTATATTATTAGGTAGTGTAATAAAACTTGTTTGCAAGAAGATTTTTTTTCTTTACCATAAGAAATTTGAACAAGATAATGCGGAATTGGCAATGGATTTGAATCAAGATATTCACCATCAACAAGAGTCAATGAGGCAGCAATTGGAAACCTGCCTAGCCAAAGGCGATCAAAATAGCATTCGAAATTTGTTTGAAGAATTGCTCGATGCTCAACGCCGTTGCTGCGCGCTATTGAAACAAGCCAACGACGCCATTGTGGTTTTTAATTTGGAAACCCGCCAAATTGAGGATGCCAATCCACGTGCCGCTGAAATGTTCGGCTACAGCTGCGAAGAGCTTCGCAATATGACCGTATGTTCACTTCATCCTGAAGCAAAGCGCGAAGAAATCAAAGCCGAATATGTGAAGTCGATCACCGAAGGTCCCCATACAATTTCGAAACTGCCGGTGATTAAAAAGGATGGCAGCCGAATGCTTGTGGATGTCTCAGCGGCGAATATCGCCAAAGGGAAATCTCCCGTTGTCCAAGGGATTTATCATGATGTGACAGAAGTCTACCAGTTGTACGAACAAGCCGAGAAACGGGCACAGAATTCCGAAGCCGAAAAAGCCCAACTGGAAGAAGCGGAACAACTGCGAACCGAATTTCTTGCACTCATCTCACACGAACTGCGTACCCCTTTGAACAGCATTATCGGATACAATTCGCTGCTTGAAGAAGGCGTATATGGCGAGTTAGAAGAAAAGCAGTTAAAAGCGGTGCAGCGGGTGGAACGCAATGCAACCCGCTTGCTTGCATTGATCAATCAGTTGTTGGAACTTTCACGCATGGAAGCCGGTATTATTTCTGTTTTCAATGAAAAAGTAGATATGGTAAAAGTGGTTCAAGAAGTCCTGGCCGATTACGAGGTATTGGCGGAAGAAAAAGGCCTGAAAATCGAACTTTCTCAACCCTACAAAGGAGCCACGGTTAACACCGATGTGGATAAAATTCGCGAGGTGGCTCGCCAACTGATTTCCAATGCGATCAAATTTACGTCACAAGGACGGGTGAAAATTGAAATTGCCGAAGAAGATGGCATTACTTCTCTCAGCGTGCAAGATTCTGGACCCGGCATCGATCCTGCCAAACGTGAGTCTATCTTCGGCTTGTTTCGACAAGGCGATAACCAATCTACAAGGCGTCATCCCGGAGCGGGCTTGGGTCTCGCCATCGTAAAACGCTTGTCTGATTTGCTTGGCATTCAAGTTGATTTGCAAAGCAAAGAAGGAGAAGGCTCGACATTTGTAGTTCGATTTGCCCCCGCAGATGATACTTCAATGGTAAAATCGTCACCATCTTCAACCTTGGATGAAAGCAAAGATACGGTTGATTCGGTTTCTTCAAAGGAAGGGGATGACGCCGAAGAAATCAATGCGCAAAATATATTGATTGTCGATGATGATCCTTATACTGTAGAATTGTTAAGCGATTTCTTGGAAGCCAAAGGCGGGTATCGCGTGCAAAAAGCCTACAGTGGGATGCATGCGATGATGTATTTGGCGCAAAAGTGCCCTGATTATTTGCTGGTCGATCTTATCATGCCCCAGATCAATGGGGAACGGGTTATACAATGCTGCCGTGATTTGTGGGGGGACCAGGTGAACATTATTATCATTACCGGCAAGAATCTTACCCCGAATGAGATTGCCCGATTGGAAAAGAAGGCTGATTCGATCATTCAAAAAGGTGAATCTACCCAAGGTCTCACCAAAGCCCTCGAAACCGTGATCCCTATGCCCGCCGTCGCATAAAAACCTTCTTAAGATGGGTTACGTTGCCTTAGCTATCGTTAGCTATCGAAGACCTCTACACTGCAATTACATTCTTAAAAATTTACAGTTTGCAAACTTAATAAGATTGAATTATGCCAAAGCAAAAAATTATCCTGGC
>CAZEZQ010000247.1:0-7470 GCA_964516245.1 uncultured bacterium
GATACCAATGGTGCGGACATGATTACCACTCAGTGAATAATTAGTTTTGCATCATTTTCTGTATTAATAAGTTTGCAATAAAACTCTGATCAAAATCATTCATTTATCTTATTCAACAATCTCATCCCTGTTGTAAAAAGAATCAGCTCTTCTTTAATTAGAGATACAACAAATTTAGTAACCATTTCCTTTTCTGTTAAAGATAGAGTATATGACAAAAGATTTAATTTAAAAAAAGATTCAAAAGCCTCAGACGAGAATTCTGGGCAGTTTTTATAAAGCCATTTAATTGTATTGGTTGGATATTTTTTATGTGTGATACGATCATTACGATTGTCATTATTCCAGCGACATAGTGGTTCATTGATAAACAGAAATTGTACTCCCATTTTCCAAAGTCTCAAACAAAGATCAGGATCATGATGTTTTTTAAGAGTTACATCAAATCTACACTTTTGAAAAGTTTTTTTTGGTAAAAAAAATGTACTTGTTTGTATTATTCCCCTATGGAGATACAAATAATCAAGGATAGATTCATTCCATAATAATCCCCTTTCTGGACCAATAACCATTTTGTTATTGATATTATATTGTATTTGCGTATAACAAATCCAGTCACCTCCGTAAGATCTTGTGTAATTGAATTGCTTTAAAATTTTATTTCTATTCCATTCATCATCCGAATCTAAAAAGGCAATATATTCTCCCACAGCAATATCTACACCAATGTTACGTGATGCTTGTGCTCCCTTATTGCAACTATTTCTCACATATCTGATTCGTGAATCATCAATTAATTTTACCGCATAACATGTATTGTCAATTGAAGCATCATCCACGATAATGATTTCAATATTGTTATATGTTTGTTTTTGTACACTGGAAATCGCTTTTATAACCAGGTTTTCCCGATTATACGTTGGAACGACAATACTGATCATTGGCATTAGAGCTTGTACTTTCACTTCTTACCATTTAGTTAATAATTGTTCATATTTCAATCTCCATTGATCCCAAGACCAATGCTTTAGAGCATAGTTTCGATTTGATGTAAATTGGCTATTTTGCAAAAGATTCTCAACTACTGTAGGAATAAAATCGATATCATCGACGTAATGGATAAGTTTTTCTCCACTATCAGTAAACTCCGGCCAATCATACTCATGCTTATATACATTTACACACTGCATACCCATTGTGATTGCTTCTTGAGTTACTGTAGAGCGACGTTCCATTGATGTTAAAATATGAACGTAAGATTTTGAATATTCTTCTAGAAGTTCATATTCAACTTTCTTTCCACATAGTAATACCTGTTCATTCAATTTATTTTGAACGATTGTTTTTTTTACACGGACAATTTCATCTTCATAGGTTTTTTTCGAAAAAGTTGGATTAAGATCTGCGACAATACAAAAATATAGATCATTATATTTTTGTAGTAGATTTTTAAGGGTAACAATCAGTTGTGGGATTCTCTTGATTGGATGAAAACGTCCTACATGTAACAATCTTTTTTTGCATCTATTTATATCTTGAGGAACAAAGAAGTTCGTATCAATAGGTCTTTCTATTATAAATATCTGTTCTTTTCTTGCGCCAGCCTTTACAAATGATTCATATGAGCCCTGTCCACAGAGTGCGATTTTTATACGATTGGAATTGAATTCATACTCAAATTCTTCAGAATAAAAACCGAAGGGAAAATAGATTATTCGCTGTTCAGGAAGAAAATGCGTGATTAATTTTGGTAAAATACCAGCGAAATATATAACTATACAAATAGGATCAATATTTCTTGTAAATTTGATAAACTCCAAAATATTTCGATCTGGATCATTTAGTTGTATCATGCGTCGGACATTACTGGATAGAGGTAAGAAGCGTTTGACAGAGATATCTTGAAAGGAATCTATATTATTAGAATCAATATTTTTGTCAAAACATACAACTATATGATGATCGATATTAAATGTATTACGAATAACATCATACATATGTTTACTCGGTCCTGCATAAAAAGGTAAAAAGAATTCGTTAATATGTAGAATCTTTTTCATTATGCATTAAAAAATTATATTCTATCAGAATTCGCTAAATGAAGTTCGCATCTTCAATACGATTGTATTACCAAATTTTTATTAGTTGGTTGGTAAATATGGTTTACCGGATCGTCATTCATAAAATGTAGAGAATATTTCTTCTTTTTATCCAATCCATATACCCAAAACAATCCTTTTGCATCTGTCGTTTCTGTAATAGATTTCTTAGATTGTAATTCTTGAAATTGAATCTCACAATTGGGAATTGGACGTTTATTTTTATCAATCAATTTTCCTGCCAAATAACCAGCTTTCTTTATTGTAATTTGTTTGTATATTGGTTCTTCATTGTTAATTGGCGCAATTACTATTGTTTCATCCACAGCTTCTTGATGTGGCTGATTCCCATAATTATTTTCTTCAAAATATGTAACCATAGATTGGATTTCTATGTAGACATTTGAGTTTGAAGGGATATGATAGATCATTTGCTCTTCTCCCGTATATGTTCCATGTATAGGATTGTTATCCATACCATAAAGTGTTATTGCAATCGGATGTTTAGGTTCTATAGGACAGTTAACAGACAATACCAACTTTTTCAGCCTTGGCTTCATTGCTACGATAAAAATATCGTTAATTCTATCCCCTACTTGGAACTGCAATTCATGAGTACCTTTTTTATTTATTGTCATTTTATTCATATTACTATTAATGATTATTTTTTCATCTAAAATCAATTGATTTTGTGATTCACTATCAATATTCACTCGTTTAGAAAACAACATTGCTTCCAGAACTGAATCAATTGGTTTTTTATAAGGCGAGGATAAAATTTCCAAACGAAAGTCTCCATTATCATTTGTCATCCAATTTCCATTAAAAATTCTGAGTGCCATTTCACGTTGTTGATTGTTATTATCCTCATCATCTTTATTAGTATATTTTGTCAGGCGCACAAATGCATCCTTGATGGGTTCTCCATCTTCTGAAACGACTGAACCCGCTATAATTGTCTTGATAGGGTGCTGTATATAAAATTTAATATTGGTTATATCTTGAATCACATGTACCAGGAATTCATCATCGCTTTTACTGAAATAACCATTTCGAGATTTCTGAATGGTTGTAAAACCTTTTTGAATATACTCGATAGAGTCATTCTTGTAATTTAATTTAAGCTTATATTCCCCCACCATAACATCATAGAAAGCGAAATGGCCATCTTCATTGGTTTCGGCAAAATATAGTTTTGGATTTCTTGAAAATGGTGCGCCAGTTATTCTTTCCAATACTAAATCTACATTGGGTACACCATGATCATTGTTATCGTCTATAACCTTGCCAGCAACAGTATAGCTGGAATGCTGAAAATCTACTGTGATTAATGTTTTACTTTTTTCTATTTTAATGTCTAAGGTTTTTGTTTGCATATAATGTTCTGGGTCTGTGACGATCAATTTATAGTGTCCATACTTTAAGTTACGAAATTCTACTTTCCCAAATTTGTTGGATTTTTTGCCAAAAATCCCATGAGATGAATGCAAGAATATACTCAATCTTTCAAAAATATCTTGCTTTTGCAGTATTTGTTCATCCTTGATGAGCAATCTTATATCTAAATTACCGGAACCATTCGCCAATTGATTCTTAAAGAAAACATAACCTCCAACACTTGGTGATAAAGGGATAGGTTCACTTTTTACATTGTCAATGATTGCTGAAACAAAATAAATCGAAGGGGTACAATTCGAAAATTTTGCCAAACCTTTATCATCTGTTACTATAGATTTTACCTGTTCCAAATCCGATCCTTGTACTAAATGACCAGGAATATAGAACATTATATTTTCACTAGTATTTCTTAAAAGCAAATAATCAATATAATTCAATGGGATAGATGTGTCATCTCGTCTTTCAGAAAGAACGTTGTAAAATGTCAAGGTATCCCATAATCTACATAGAAGAGAATTTGTATTTTTTAACTGGAGATAATGGCTACGTGTTGTTTTGGTTTCAGATTCTAATAAATCAAGTCCCCTCAGAGATTTGAATTGTAAATTCTGATACTTTTTCTTTGATAGATCAAGTACACGCTTTATTTTAATTTGCTTTTTATCCATTCCAATATCAAGCTGTGTTTCATGTAATTGTGGAGTATGTACATTCAAATCAAATTGTTTTTGTAGAGGGCGCAATGATGCAAACATTCTAGATAGTATAATTTTAGCATTTGCTATCGGTAATTTTCTAATCGGATCTGAGAGAATATATACTGAAATGTTCTGATAATAATCAAGAATAATTTTATTGGTTGTCCCAGGCATAACGTCATGAAATTCAGAATACGGTTGATAACCTTCAGCTGTTGCTGATATAAGCAAACTGTCATGTGCTTCTTTTCTAAATTCAAATATACCATTGAAAAATTGATGAATTTGATTATCAACATTGATTGTTCCTTCCGGAATTCTTTGACCCAAAAGATCTGTTATTAAAAACTTATGGATAGGAGTATTTTGTTTTGTCTTTTTATCCTTAGAAGGTACTTTAATGTGAGCGAGCTCATTGGCAAACGTATGATTTTTAACAAAATAATCATTGTATTCCTTTTTAGAAATAGATTTTTTATTCTCTGAAATATTTAATGATTTTTCTAATTCATTATTTGGGTTCGATGTTATTACAAAGTAGATTATTCCTAGAACTAAAATAACAAACCCAGTTAAAAAATATAAGTAGATTCTTTCTATTGTATTCATTATTTATTACCTCATGCATATTCAAGATATCTTGATGTCATCATAGTGACTCAATGCAGTTGGGGATTCTTCAAGTAGTATACACATTTCTCTCAGCTCACGTGCTCGGGCCAATCTTCCATACGTACATTTATTTAATTTCATATCTTTATCTGGCAATCCATTTTTCAAAACATCGCGTAGGCATCCAACATTACAGATTCTTTGTATCCAACATTTTTTGCAATCTTCAGATGTTAAATTTGTAAAACACTCCATCAATTCAATTACTTTATCAATATCAATTCCCCCATCCACATTGCCAATTTGAAAAATAGATTCTTCACTTGGTACTCTTTCACAAGGAAATATTGTTCCATCCACTTTTACAAATGACCTACGGCAGCCCAATAAACAAATACTTCCGGGATGACGCCGTTTGTTTAATTTTATCTCATTTTCATGTTGATAGTATGTACGTGTATAAACATTAAAATAACATGAATTTTTCACCATTGAGTTTAATACTCTGTATCTCCAAGCTGTATTGACTTTTTTATAAACATGATTCTTGCATGCCTCTACATATTCTTTAAACACGATGTCAAAATCTCTTGGATGTTCAAAATATTCTGCTACATCATCCAAATCACTAATGTTATACCCTACGGATAATGGAGTAAAAAGTAACGTGAATTTAACATATTTTGTATTCAAGAGTGGTTCCAATTCTACAAAATATTCCAGAAGATCAACATAACTTGTTTTTCCCGTCACTGTTACTTGTAGAATCAATAAAAATGGTATTTCAGGTTTTGCTTTACTTGTATATCTTGATATATTTTCAATTCCTTTGATGATTGTATCATGAGTATAAGTCCCATTTTCAAATATACGACAACGATTATGAATATAATCGGGGCCATCAAGACTAATCCCAATTGAAAAATTGTTTCCCAATAAATATTCAATATTATCATATGTAAGTAAAGTACCATTCGTTGTTAGAGTAAAATTGCAATTACGGCCATCGGACAAATTCTCATCAATATAATTTTTACATTTTTTAATAAAATCCAATCTCAATAATGGTTCACCTCCATAAAATCCTATTGTGAAATCTCGGTCACATTCAAATCTCTCTATATATGGATTTTTTTGATGTCCTCCATGTTCAAGCATATAATCAAGCGCTTTTTTTGCTATCTCCCATGACATCTCTTTGTTTGAATGAATTCTTTCTTTTGGATATAAACCCGAATGGATGCAATATTTGCATCTCAGATTGCACTTCTCTGTTATTTCCAAAGTCAATTGCTCTATATGATAATTAAATATATTTTCGTAATCTTTTTTATTTGGTAAATATGATATTTCATCAGGATGGTTTGATGAAAAAAAGTAGTCTTTTTGTTGAAAATTAGTTACAGTTTTCAGTGTATCAATTATTTGATCTTTTGGATATTGATTGGAAAGATATTTTATAATATCATTATCATCGAGCCCAGATTGCAACAACATCAAAACATCATAAACATGTTCATCTAATTTTAATATTTCATTGCTGTTCACATCGTAACAATAATTAGATTTCTCAGTTTTGAATAAGTGTACAAAAGGTTTTTCGGCATATAAATTCATTTGTCATCTCTCTCAGGCTGATTGCCAAAATTTTTAGGGTGCAAAGCCTTTTAATACAAAATTGTTTCAGATCTTATAAGTCATTATTGTAACAATTTTGTGTATTCTAATATCTCAGATACATTATTTTTAAAAGTAATACACAAAAATGTTTTGCACCCTTATTAGTCATCCATATATATTATTCTCATGTATACCAAGGTCCATATACATTAGTAAAGCTATAATTAACATTAGTAGAATTACTATTATCCAAGCTGCTTACTTTACTAGTATTCATGGAATCCAAACTTGCAGAAATAGCATCATCACCAAATTGATTTGCAGCAACGTCATTGTTTACATTTAAATTATTAGATGTTTTGGTGCCTAAATCACTACGACTTGTTTGACTAGGCATCCAATAATCTATACATTCACATGTATTACAACCACAAGTACAAAACTCACAATCATCACAATTCCCATCACAACCGCATCCACAATAGCCACAATAGCAAGAACAATCAATATTACATTTCAATGAACATTCATCAGTTGCTGCAACTTCATTCATTGAAGAGAATGATTTTTTTGGCACTGATGAAAAGAATAATGATATACCTAATCCACTCATTTTCGCCATCTTGGCTAAAAAATCTCTCCGGTCATTTTGTTTATTCTTTGACATGGTAAGTCCCTCCTGTAGAATTGCTGTTGAAAGACACTATTTCAATATATGCAGTTTCCATGTCAAAATCCAAAAATAAATAACTCTTTGTAAAACACAGACTTACACTTTAGACTACACATCCGACAATCCTGAATACAAAATAATTTTTATTCCCAAATGTAGAAATCAATTCAGCGAATTACTCATAACGTTAGACTATCCAATTAGTTCCATTACGGAATATTTTTTATTCCCTGAGAATAAAAAATATTCCCACTCACTCATCAAAATGTAAACCATGTTTTCTCAGCAAAAGATTTACGTGTGGTCGAGTGCATTTTAATTTTGCTGCAATCGCATTACGGTCAAAGCCATGCTTTTGGATTAGAGAAAC
>CAZEZQ010000248.1:0-7464 GCA_964516245.1 uncultured bacterium
GGCGAGGGGATTGTTTAGCAAACATTGTTGAAGCACTTTCGTTTCTTGTTGATATAGCCCGCTGGGGCGGGTGGGGTGCTTCTAATTTTCATATTCTGAGGGTGATTTGCCGATTGCGACGATGCTGCAGCCTTCGATGGGCTCCAATCCCAGTGATTTGGCCCGTACCAATACCGATTCATCGGCGCTGCCGGGATTAAAGAACACTTGTTTCACATCCTTGCGGGCGATGGATTCCAAAATATGATACGAGCGCTCAGGCGGTAGATAGATGGTAGCAAGATCAACCCGCTCTGGGATATCCATAATGGAAGGAAAACATTTAAGGCCTTCAATCTCATCCCGTTCGGGATTTACCGGGAATACTTTGTATCCCATGTCTTTGTAGGCGCGTACCGCCTTGTTGCCGAATTTGCTTGGATTGTTTGAGGCGCCGATAATGGCGATGTGTTGTTGCCTATCATCATTCATCATGAGTTATCTCCGTCTGCCTTGGCGTGGCAATTGCCAGCTAGGGAAAATGCATCGCTCGATGGTGTCGATACCGTCCGGCTCCAGGCAAGCGTGTTCTACATGCTCCGCTATCAGTTCTGGAGTCACATAGGGGTGATTCTGGTCGTGGGGACGGCCTCCCATTTCTTCGGAAAAGTTAGTTTCGGTCATGCCCGGGCAGATAATTTTAACATGGATGCCATGTTCGCTAACTTCTTTCGCCAGACTGCGTGAGAAGCCATTGAGCGCCCATTTAGTGGCGAAATAGAGAGAATGAGTCGGGCGATAATACTTTCCCGCAATCGATGAGATCATCACAATCCGGCCCGATTTGCGTTCCATCATCGAGGGCAGGGCGCGTTTGGTGCAGAGAAACACACCCCGGCAATTGACCGACATGGTTTTATCCCATTGTTCTTCGGTCAACTCCAGAATCGGGCCATCTCCGGCAATACCGGCATTGTTGACCATCACAGTGCAAGGTCCAAAAGCCTTTTCGGTTTCAGCAAACCAGTTTTCAACATCGGATGGATTGGAAACATCGGTTTGTGCCGCAAGGCATTCCACATCGTTTGATTTCAAATGTGAAGCGGCTTGATTCAAGTTTTCCTGGTTGCGGGCACAAAGACTGATTTTCGCGCCTTGCCGCCCCAGGCGCTCGGCAATGGCATAGCCGATGCCTTCACTTCCACCGCTAATCATCACAATTTGGTCTTGAAAGTTATTCATCTTAATACTCCCGGCGTTGGAAGGTGGTCATGTATGTGAGTTCAGGAACTTGGGCATGTTTGGGGAGTTTGCAGAGAAATTCGACTACATGCATATACTCATCCGGATCGATCCAATCGGGATCAATAGGTGGTTTGCCAATTTCGTCGAATACGCCGGTATCGCTAAATCCAGGCCGCAGCACATGAACATTGATGTTGTGATCGCAGAGTTCGTTAGCGAGACAGCCGGCAAACCCTTCAAGCCCCCACTTGCAGGCGTCGTAGGTGGTGTTGTAAGGGGGGTCTTCAAGCGTGATGGTGGATGAAACGTAGATGATGCGGCCGCTTTGGCGCTTGATCATGCTGGGCAGCACGGCTTGGGTCACGAGAAACATACTTTTGAGATTGATCTCGAATTGTTGATCCCACTCTTCGACGGTGGTTTCAGCAATGGCTCCCCAGCGGTAGATTCCCGCATTGCTGAAAAGAACATCGATTGGACCAAGAGAACGTTCAATTTGTCTTACGCCCTCTTTCACCTGACCGGATTGGGAAACATCCATGGGGATGGCGAGAACGTCGGGTGAAATGGATTTCAATTCATCCAGCGCCCGGTTCAGTTTCTCTTCACGCCGGGCGCAAATGGCTACTTTCATGCCGAGTTCAGCGAGGCGTTTGGCGCATGATTTGCCAATACCGCTACTGCCACCGGTGATAAAAGCAACTTGGCCTTGCAAGTTTGTTTCACTCATACTTAAGAAGCCACCTTTTCTGATTCTTCTTCAATTTGATCTTTGTATTGCAATTGATACAACCGCCAATAGAGGCCGCCTCTTTGCAACAGGTCTTGATGCGAACCCCGTTCGGCAATTTCACCCTGATGGAGAACGAGAATTTCGTCGGATTTTTGGATAGTGGAAAGCCGATGGGCTACGATCACGCTGGTACGTCCCTGCATGACGGTTTCAAGCGCTTTTTGGATTAAGCGTTCGGTTTCTGTATCGATGCTGGATGTGGCTTCATCCAGCGCCAGCAAGCGGGGATTGATGGCTAACGCGCGGGCAAATGAAAGAAGTTGGCGCTGCCCCAGAGATAAAGTCGCTCCACGTTCTTTGACTTCAGAATGGTAGCCGTGAGGCAATTTTTCAACAAAGGTATCCACTTGGACGGCCTGGGCCGCACGGATGATGTCGTCTTCGGTAATGCCCTCACGCCCCAAACTGATGTTGCTGGCAATATCGCCGGAAAACAGAAAAATGTCTTGCAACACCAGCCCCATTTGGCTGCGGAGGTGTTTGACATCATAATTTTGTATATTGATGCCATCAATCATCACTTCGCCATGCTGGACATCATAAAAACGGAAAAGCAAATTGATGATGGTGCTTTTTCCAGAACCGGTTGCCCCCACCAGAGCAATGGATTTTCCTTGTTCCACTTTGAAGGAAACATCTTTCAAAATCCATTCGTCTTCGTTATAAGCAAACCATACATTGCGAAATTCAATCGCCCCTTTAATTTCCCGGCGAATGGGTTCTTCCGCATCGGGCAGCGTTTCATCGGTATCCAACAAATTGAAAACGCGTTCCGAGGCGGTCATAGCGGTTTGCATGATATTGAATTTGTCTGCCAGGTCGCGTATAGGTTGAAAGAAGCGCTGAGCCGCCTGCATAAAAGCCGCCAGCGTGCCGAAGGTTAAAGCGGGATCGGTTTCCAAGAGCCGGATGCCTCCATACCACAACAATAACGCTGTCGAGAGAGAGCCCAGAAATTCAACCGTGGGCAAGAATAAGGAAAACGTCATCACACTGCGTAGATTGGCATTTTTGAAGTTCATGGTGAGGTCGCTATAGCGATCGAACTGGCGCTTTTCTTTCCCGAAAATTTGCACGGTTTCCATTCCGGAAATATTTTCTTGCAGGAATGAGTTCATTCGTGAGAGGTAGTAGCGCACTTGTCGATAGGAAGCTCGAACGCTTTTTTGAAAGAAAATGCTGGCAAGAATGATCAGAGGCAGCACGGCCAATGTAACCAAGGTCAATACCGGGCTCATATAGAGCATGATTCCCAACAAACCGATGATCATCAAAAGATCGTGAAAGGTAAACACCACGCAGTTGGAAAACATGTTATCCAAGGCTTCAATATCGCTGGAGATGCGGGTTAACAGGCTGCCCACCGGCCGGTGGTTGAAAAATGAGAGGGACATGCGTTCCAAATGGCGAAACAGCGACATTCGAAGATCGAACATACTGCGCTGGCTCATGCTGTTCACCAGATAAAATTCGATATATTGAAAGCCGAATGCCACTAATATTAATAAAAAATAGAGCAGGCATATCAAGCCCAAACCTGATTGCAAATTTTTTTGAATGAATTCGTCGATGATATATTTGTACAGATAGATGGAAGCAAACAGATCAACGACAGTGAAGACCAACAAAGCTAGAAATGCGATAATGACGTAGTTTTTATATGGATAGAGATAACTGAGCAGCCTCTTCATCTGGCGGCTGTCGTAGGCTTTCCCTACTATGGTATCAATATCTCCTCGAGCTTTACTCATAAATATCCTTTGGAACGTACAGAAATTCGTATTATATCATGAACGCAGAAAAAGCTGATCCCAAGCGCTATTGTAACTTACAAGCTATGAACTCTGTGGTAATGACCGTAGATGTCGAAGATTATTTCATGAGCCCGGAGAGCATTCATTTTGAAGATTGGCCGTCTTTTCCATCCTATATTCATACTGGAATGAAGCGTTGCCTTCTATTATTTGAAGAATTTGAAGCCAAAGCGACATTTTTCTTTGTGGGATGGCTGGCCGAGCGTTATCCAGAGATTGTGGAATGGACAGTGAATCATGGCCATGAAATCGGAACGCATACTTACAATCACACCTATGTGAGCGAACTCGATGAAAAACAGTTTGCTGATTCATTGCATAAAAGTATGAAAGTAATACAGCAAGCCGCACCTGGAGTAAAGATTATTGGCCATCGAGCGCCTGCATTTTCACTTGAGAGAAGTAAACCTTGGCAATTTCAGGTGTTGAAAGATCATGGGATACTTTACGATTCGTCCATCAACCCTCATTCTACATATTTATACGGAGAAAAGCATGCCCCACGTTTCCCCTATTGGCATGAGGGGATTGTAGAAATCCCTCCAGCCTCGATCAAGGTTATGGGGAAGCAAATGCCGGTTGGAGGAGGTGGGACATTAAGGATTTTGCCACAGTTTTACTTGCGTTGGGCAAGACACAAATATTTGAATGAGGGATATCTGCCTGTTATTTATTTGCATCCTTGGGAATTTGTGCCTGAGCACCCAAAACTGGATTTGCCTTTCAAGTTAAAATTAATACATTGGTGGGGGATCCATTCTGTTGAACGAAAATTGTGTTCGATATTAGATCGTTTTGGTTCAATAACAATGGGTGAGTATTATAATTTATTAATAGAAACGCCTGATTTGATACAAAATATTTGAAATAATGGAGCATGAAATATTGATTCTCTTATCAAGGTTCGTTAAGATTCATTATCGAATTTTCTTTATTTTTTTATAAACTGGGAATGTTCCTTTTCTAACTTCAAGTACAATATTTAGAGTGATATTCAATCGGCAAGGATGAGTAAATGGTGACCCAAGGGTCTATGAATTTGCAAAGGTTGGAAAGGGAAGGATATATTGTTTTTTTTATCCAAGGCCCCATTAATGCCATGTATTCTCCCCAATTACGAGAGGCGATTACTACAGCCTTTCAAAGTGACATCAAGGGAGTGATTTGTGATTTGGGTGATGTCAATTACATGGATAGTTCAGGATTGGCTACACTGGTTGAAGGAATACAGACTGGAGAACAAAAGGAAAAAAAGTTTCTGTTAACCCGCATGCATAATGAGTGGGTAAAACATTTGTTGGAAATCACACGACTCACCGATTTATTCCCCCATTTCGATTCGCCCGAACAAGCCATCGATCATTATGAAAATATTAACGGGTAATCGAGAATCCCATTGAATCTGTAAACAAATATCCTTCACTGTACAATCCATTGCTGGGATGGTATGCGGCAGAAGAAAACTGGTAGACTTGCACATGCTTGTTTTTTTGAACCGCCATAGCGACGGGTTTCTTAGACGGTCCGCGGCTGTAAGTAAACCAAACCGGTTTGTCGGAATTGGTGTGAATTGGGTTGCTCGTGGATGAATGTTTTGCCTTTCCATAATAAAGGGGGAGTTCTTGGCCTGGATCAAAGGGATCGAGATAATGCTTTTTAGGAAGAAATAGAAACCGGTTTTTTACCAAGGGCAGCAGATTGCCTTCTTGGGATTGGATGGCCTCTAATTCCAATTTTTTTTCTTTATCAATGCCCATTTCGATTGAAAAGCCTATCATGGTGATTTTGGAAGCGTTTTTGTAAAAGCGATTGAGATTGGCTTGGGTTTTCAGTTGGCGGGAACTGTGAGTGATATAGATTATCACAATCAAAAGAACAACGATCAAAAGAACAAATTTTTTGAATTTGGATAGAAGGTTCATCAGAATCCGAATAGTTCCTGAAAATCTTGTTCGGCATAACGATCGGTCATGCCGGAAATATAATCGCAAACAATCCGTTCTAAGCCATCACGGTCAATTCGTTCTTGATATGACACAGGCAACAATTGAGGATGCTTGGTGTAATAGTGAAAAAGAGTGGGAAGAATATTGGAACAACGGGTATTGATACGCAATAACAATGGATGGCGGTATAAATTTTGAAACAAAAACCGCTTGGCTTCATCCACTTTGGTTTTCATGGAGGAGGTGTAGCCGACACTCTGATCTTGTGGGATCAATTGACTGTTGTTCAATCGATTTAACGTTTCTTCGGCGACATCCAGCACCTGCATATTGATGATTTGAATAATGATTTGATGGTGTTTTCGTTTTTCATCTACGTGTGGGAGTTGTTCTTCCACCGCTACTTTTGCTTCCCGCCATAGGGGAATCTCGTCGATGTGTTCGGGTTTCAGCAATTTCGAAGCAATGCCGTCATCAAGGTCGTGGCTGCAATACGAAATTTCATCGGCGATATCGACCAGCTGCGCTTCAAGGGTGAGCGGGGAATCCAATTCTGGCTGCAGATTGTTGTAGGGAGGTTTGTGTTTGAGAATGCTTCGGCGGGCCTCGGCGGTTAAGTTGAGGCCGGGAAAATTGGGATACCGGGATTCAAGAGAATCGACAATTCGCAGGGCTTGGGCATTGTGTTCGAAGCCGCCGGTATCCGCCATCAGTTGGTTCAATACGCGTTCTCCGGCATGGCCGTAGGGAGGATGGCCCAAATCGTGGGCGAGAGCGTGCACCTCGCACAGGTCTTGGTTGAGGCGCAGCAGGCGGGCCAACGTTCTGGCGATTTGAGAGACTTCAAGCGTGTGTGTCAGGCGCGTGCGGTAATGATCGCTTGTGTCGTAAAAAAACACTTGTGTCTTGCTGACCAGACGGCGAAAGGTTTCACTGTGGATAATGCGGTCACGATCACGTTGGAAACAGGTGCGATGGGTGTGTTCGTTTTCTGGATGCAAGCGCCCCTTGCTGTTTTTGGCGAAGGTTGCATAGGGAGCCAATGTGCGAAGTTCTTCTTGTTCTTGTTCTTCACGGGTGACGAGTGTGAGTGTGACAGGATTCATGAAGCTAACCCGAGTCTTACAATAAATTCGCGTGGCCGTACAATATCGATGCCTTTGACTGATTTTAAGCGAAGCAGATGTTGATCGAGTGAAATAATGTAGTCTGCTCCCGTCGCTTCGGCACATGAAATAAATTTAAGGTCGTCTGGATCTTCTATATTGACATCGATTTTGGGTGGTTTCTCCACTTTGATCGTTGCTGGATTTTCGTTGAGAGAAGTAAAAAAGTCTTTGGACTTTTTTTGGATAGGGGGAATTTTATTCAAAATCAATTTGTATTCTTTCAAGATGTCTGGACTGTAGCATACGATTAATTCACCCTTACGCCAGGATTCCAATATGCTCAAACTTTTACTGCGAAAAAACGCGGCAACCAACACACTTGTATCAATGACAACTTTTGTGGGAGACTTGCGGTCTGGGCGAATCCATGAAAGTAGTTTATGAAACCATATTTTCATCATTACAAAACCATATCCGGGGAGACATAACCCGGCCGTATCGAACTCACATCGATTAGTTCCTCACCACTCCGGTAATATGCGCCACCCTGGTAATACAAAAGTTTGGCTTCAGGCAGC
>CAZEZQ010000249.1:0-7443 GCA_964516245.1 uncultured bacterium
AATGCACTATATGATGTTGCAGGCGAGGACGCCCACCAAGGCGCGTCTATGACCTGCGCGCTCCAAAAAAGACTTTTTGCCGAATGGTCAGAGAAATTATCTATTGTTTTCACTCGAACGGCAACTTGATATAATTCTATCTCCGTTCAATTCAATTAACATTTCAACAAACAATTGATCCAACAAATTCGAGTCAATCGATTTCGGGGGAGTGGGTTGAACTTCACTTAACCGAACCAACTCTTGATCGATGAAATTAGAGATTTCAGGGATTCTCGGCCCATAGTGTTGCTCTTTTCCCTGCCGTTTGTCTTGAATCAGATATTCGATCGCTGAGCGTAACGTATTGTCTTGCACCAGGTTTTCAACCAGTGTTTCAAATTTCATGGGCACCAATCCCCTGCCCTGTTCAATCCATTGGCAGGCTAAAATTGGACGCAACACATAAAAGTATTTCTTGATCCATACGCTCTCACCTTTTAAGTATTCCCGCCGATTTTTCTGCGCCATGTGCAAGTAATGATACATGCAGGAGGTGGGAGAATAGACCTTTGGAAGGATGGATTGCAAACGTTCCAGCGCTGTCTCCTTTTTCTGATACACAATGGGAGATTGCAACCATTCCAACAAAGGAGGGTTTGACTTTTTGAGAAGTTTCAAGGCTTTTTGCAGATCCCAACCCGAAATATCCAAGTTTTGGTCAATGGGCCGTTCTATCACATCTCGTTTTTGTTGGATGGTGAGATACCATTCTGTCGGATGCACATAGAGAAACCGGACATCATAATCACTATCCACCGACTCGAATCCCCAAGCCCGGCTGCCCGATTCACACGCGTATACAATTTGAACATTCTCTTGCTGTTCGATTTGATGCAATTCTTGTTTGATCCTGTCCAATATATCATTCATTGATCAATATCTCTTTCCTGTTTCATCATCTTAAATCCAGTGCCAAATAACAATACGATACAATGAAATACAAATAATACATGGAAACATTACCAGGTGAATCAGGAGACTCTATGAGCATTCCAACATTACGAGCGGGCATCGTTGGGCATGGGTTTATGGGGAAAATGCATGCGCATGCGTATCGTTCGCTGAATTTTTATTACGAACCGGCTCCCGCCAAAATCGTATTGGTGGGAATCGCTACACGAACAGAAGCCAGTTGGAAGAACGCGGTTGAAAGCTGGGGGTATGAATTCGGCACCACCGATTACCAAGAACTGTGTACACGCGATGATATCGACATCATCAACTGCTGCACCCCTAATGCCAACCATAAAGACGTATTGCTATGCGCACTAGAGAATGGCAAGCATGTGTATATGGACAAACCGCTTTCACGCACTCTGGATGAGGCCAAAGCCATGGCGGAGGCGGCCCAGTCCAAGCCGGATTGTATTACCCAGATGGCATTTCAATACCGCTTTGTGCCTGCCATTCTGCGGGCGAAACAGTTGGTTGATTCAGGCGCGCTGGGACGGTTGTTTGGTGTGCGTGTGTGTTATTTGCATGCGGGCTATATTGATCCCAAACGCCCCTATTCATGGCGGCTTGATGAAAAGCTCAGTGGCAAAGGCGGGGCGTTGTTTGATTTGGGCTCGCATGTTATCGACTTGACACGCTACCTGCTGGGTGAGTTTGAAGCCGTACATCACCTGGGCGAAACCTTCATTAAAGAACGGCCAATGAAAGAGGCTCCCAACCAAATGATGCCGGTGAAGGTGGATGATGTTTCAATCATGATGCTGCGCCTAAAAAACGGCGCAGTGGGCACGCTTGAATCTTCCCGCATGGCCACTGGTTCGCAAGATGAAATCCGTTTCGAAGCGCACGGCGACAAAGGGGGCATTCGCTTTAACTTGATGCAGCCGAATTATTTGGAATATTACGATGCCACCCAAGCGGGCGGCGAGTATGGCGGAGAGCGCGGTTTCAAACAGATTGAATGCGTGGCCCGTTATCCCCAACCGGCCAAATGGCCGGGCCCCAAAAATACCATCGGTTGGGAGCGCTTTCATGTGCATAGCATCTACAACTTCGTGAATGCCATCGTGAATCAACAACCCACTCAACCTGATATCACTGACGGAACGAAGACTCAAGCGGTGTTGGAGGCGGCTTTGCAGTCGAGTGAACAAGGGGATTGGGTGGAAGTGGAAGAGATTTAATGATACAGGAAAAATATAGTATAATAGACATAGAAAATATAGATGGGTCAAACAGCAAGACCCATCCTAATTGGAGAAATCCTATGACTACTATAGAGATGCAAGAAGCCAAAGATCAATTTGATGAGATCATGAAAAAGGTAAATGAGGGAGAGCAGTATACCATTACAGAAAATGGTGTGCCTATGGCGGAAATTGGGCCAGCAGAAAAACAACCAAAAGAAAAGAGAAAACAACCTTTTGACGAGGATACAATTCGTGATATGTATGGTAAGCCCATCTCAGAAGAAAGTTTAAAAAAAGCCCATCAAAAAATAAAAGAAATGCGTAAAAATTGCCGATTGGACGGTTTGAAAATTAAGGACATGATTGAAGAGGGCCGTGCGTAGTGGAAAAATTTATTCTAGATAGTTCAATGGCATTATCTTGGTTATTCGAAGACGAATTTACAGATCACACAGATTCAATACGTCTTTCTTTGGGAATACAAAGAGCAGCAATTGTACCATCCATTTGGTTATTAGGTTCTTACGTGCGTATTGTAAGAGATTGTCTCTCACAATTTCAATAAGTTGAATAAAATCAGATCATTTATTTCGTCCTTTCAGGACTTGGGCTTATTGTAATTACAATTCCCAGGGCGTTGCCCTGGGCTAGCTTATTTCACCCCTTCGGGGTTTTACAAGATGGAACATTCAACCTTTGTTTCATTTGACTGAATGAATATTAAAATTTCAAATATCTTTGGTTAGAGATTATTAATACATTACTCGTTGCCGAACGCCGGAAACGGATTCAGCCAAATCAAGTTTCGAAATTCTTTCAAACAATTCAATCCTATCCAATTCAGATTGAATATAGACTCCCAAAAAAATCAAGAAAAAAAATCCTCACTCTTGGCAAAAAATACAAACTCTCAGCATACGATGCTTCGTATCTTGAATTGGCAGTTCGAAGAAAAATGCCTATTGCAACGCTTGATAAGTCTCTCAAAGCAGCTGCAGAAAAAGAGGGCGTAATGTTGCTTTGAAGTATTCATAATTGGTCAAAGCTCATTGCATTCTACCAATAGCGCGCAACAGGCCTTCGCTAGTGACAGTGGGGGCCCAATATTTTTCGATGTGCTCAACCACCAACTCAGTGCCCTTGCTGTGAGGCACGTGAGGTGGATCGTCTGGGTCGTACATGGTGTCGGTCAGGTCTCGCACCAAAATGCAGCGCATCCCCCATTTGGACATTTGACGGATGGCGAACGAACGGTTTAACACACACATATTGGTGTGCACGCCCATGAAGATGACATTCTTGATACCTTCTTCATGAAAAACGCTATACACCTCACGTCCATTATCAGAAATGATGTCGTATTCACTGATGGGCAAACCCGCATGCTGGCGTGACCAGGCACGGTATTGTACTTGCTGCCCGGTGTCGCAGCCGCCATCGGAATCATCGATGGGCAATGGGTGAGAGGGGATGTCTTTTTCCACTTCAGGGTCCACACGGCTGGCTTCAAGCGCGCGCAAGCGGGCGGGGTGGTTTTCGTAAAAATCCAACGTGCTGGAGGGGCAATGGGCCACCAAAATCCCTCTCTCTTGCGCCGCTTTCAACACCTTGGCCATTTGCGGCACCATCTCATTCACACGCTGGACTGCCCCTTTGCACCAATGTTTATCCCACATATCACAAACAATGAAGGCTGTTTCATCGGCGGGCAATGATTCTATGAAATCCACCTCTTGATAGTCATCTGTCCCTTTGAATGCATTCACGCGGCTGCGCAAGGTCATCACCATGTTCCCCTTGGGCTTGGGCCGGGGCTTGACTTCGGGCGCCGGCCATTCGGGGATATCCCGTTCGCTGGTCCAATAGAGCGCCTGAGTCAGCATTCGCAAAAACGAATCATTTTCAAAATCACTCACACCACCCAGTTGGGTGTAAAACACGCGGCCTCCGTTCACCTCGCGTGTCCATGCGGCGGGTTCGGGGGGTTGATTGGGGATGGTGGATGACATCAATAGATTGCAATCATCGGCGATGGGAGAGGTTTCGTAGAGGCTGTAGGGAGAAACGATGCGGTCGACCCCTTGCATAATGGGATGTTCTTCAGCGCCTTCCACCACCTGGGCTGTTTGGGTCCATTCATTGCCGTGATGGCCGTCGTAATTGCCGCCGAGAATTTTCTTGTCGAATTCAAGCCAATGCTGAAAGCCATGGCTGGCCGTGCGCACGGCGACGATGGGTTTGCCCGCCAAACAATAATCCTTCACTCTTTGCAATTGCTCTTCAGGGATGCGCAAACGCCGGGTGAAGAAAAGGGCGACATCACAGTCTTCGAGCGCCCCCAAGCCGGGTAGGTCGGTAAAGCCGATACGGCTTAGCATAATACAATGGATATTAAATTTGGATTCGAGATAGTCTTTGTAATGAGATAAAGATTTATCAGAATTGTATTCTTCAGTGCCAGAGACCAGGCACACGCGCAACGGTTTTTCGTCTTGGGCAAAAGACGAAATCGAGAGCAATATGAATAGCGAAATGATATAGGTTAATTTTTTTACGATCGTCATAGTGTTCTCCCTATGAATTTTGAGTATTATCAATTTGAATGAAAATAATGGGTTTGTAAATGGCGCTTAGGCAGTCTGTGTTTCTGTCAAAATCAGGATATCCAGGAATCAAAGCGCTTGTATTGGTCCCTTTATTCATTGAAACAAACAAGGAGATTACCTCATCATGTTTCATCAGCAGCAAATTTCGATTTGGTTATTCATGACCATTCAACTGACCGCTTCCAACGCGATGAGTGAACCCGTATATATTTTTTCGCCTGATGGAGATGTAAGTGTACGGTTTGCCACGGCAACAGACGGCAATCGTGAGAATGGATTGTTTTATTCGATTTTGTTTCATGAGAGGGGTGTGATCGAGAATTCGAAGTTGGGATTCACTATCGATGGCCATTCCAACTTGTATACCAATTGGAATGTACAAAATGTCGAACGAAGATTGGTGGAACGGACCAACCGTTTTGTGTATGGGGAACACGAGTCAGTTCCCGACCGTTTCAAAGAAGCCAAGATTTCCCTACTGCACAAAACCAGCAAATTGCAAATGAACCTTGTCATTCGCTCCTATAACGAAGGAGTGGCCTTTCGCTATGAAGCGCCCAAACAAGAGAATTTCCAATCGTTCACGATTGATTCAGAACAAACTGAATTTCGTTTTGTGGATGATTTTTTCGCGTATGAAGAACATGGCACCGAAGGCGAATATCATCGAAACAGGATCAGCACCATTAGACCAAGGTGCGAAACTCCTTTGACTGTTGAATTGGAGAATGGCGCTCTCGCTTGTGTGATGGAAGCGCAGGTAACCAACTACCCGCGCATGTGGCTCCAACCAATAGGTAACGATCAAGCAGCGGTGCAGGCCCAGCTGGGTGGCAAAGCCAAGATCAACACTCCATTCGCTTCACCCTGGCGGGTGGTGATGCTGGCTGAGCGGCCGGGGGGATTGGTCGAGCAGAATTATTTGCTGAAAAACTTGAATCCACCCAACGCCATTCCCAATCCAGAATGGATTCAACCGGGGACCGTGATCCGCTGTACACAGTTGAACACAAAGGGAGGGTATTCGTATATCGATTTTGCCAATGCTCATAACATCGATTACGTGCATTTCGACGCCGGTTGGTATGGTCCAGAATGGGAAGACGATTCTGACCCGCGCACACCGAAAGATGATTTGGAATTGCGTTCGCTGATTCTGTATGCGCAAGAACGGGATATTGGGATCAGTGTGTATGTGAACCGCAACCATTTGGCCAAATATCTGGACGAATTGCTGCCGCTTTATCAAAAGTGGGGAATCAAAATCATGAAGTTCGGTTTTGTGAAAGTGGGCAAACAGCAAGAGATGAATTGGTTGTACAACGCCATCAAGAAAGCAGCGAAACACAAAATCATGATTGATATACATGATTCATACCGTCCTTCCGGCATTAGCCGCACTTACCCCAACTTGATGACCCAAGAGGGCATCCGCGGCAACGAACACATGCCCACACCAGAACACAATGTGACCCTTCCCTTCACCCGCTATCCTGCTGGGGCTGGCGATTACACCATTTGTTATTACTCAGATAGGCTGCTTACCACCCATGCGCATCAGTTGGCGGCCTCTGTGACAATGTTCAGCCCGCTGCAATTTTTATTTTGGTATGACCGGCCAGATGAATATCAGGGTGAAAAAGAAATCCGCTTGTTTGAAAACCTGCCAACCGTGTGGGATGAAACCAAGGTGATAGACGGGCAAATCGGAGACTATATTACTATCGCGCGGCGCAAGGGAGAGGATTGGTTTGTTGCCAGCATGACAGATAACAATGCCCGAACACTGCGCATCCCATTCTCATTTCTTGCTCCAAACAAACAATACAAGGCGAAACAGTTTTTTGATTCGTATGAAGTGAATAGCCGTACAAATGTTGGGATCAAAACAATTTATGTGAATGCAAAGACCCGTTTGCAAACGGTGGCGCCAGCTGGGGGTGGACAAGTGTTTTGGGTTAGGCCGGAGTGAAGAATTTGGAAAATTTGCTGTATTTATTCTGACACACAACTAATATCAAACAAGATCTAAATCAAGAAATTTCATTCTGTCTCTTGTTGTGATCGGAACTGTTTCAAGCCTAACCACATACAGACACTATATTCAACCTGGGAAAGTTGCTGTGGTGTGATACAACCAAGACGGCGAACTAGTTTAGCAAATGGTATTGTTGCAAGACTTTGTGTATCAAATCCTCCAGGATGTAGAAATGTCACGGAAATTCTCACTTCGAATCGAGTATCTCGAAGAGAAGTAGTATGTGGCACTACTGTCACCAGGGCTTTGTCTTTGTCAGTTGCAGGGATACTCAATACGAGCGCAGGACGTACTTTTGCAGCAAGTCTTAAGTCAACAATCCAAACTTCTCCACGTTCAGGTGGTTTCATTCTTCATTCTCGGCTTGATCAAGATTGAGAAACAGTTCATCAGCAGCAGCGATGAGTTCATCATCATTGGGTGAATGATGTTCCGATAAAGTTGTCCGTCGAAGCACTTCACGGATCACCTCATTTTGTTCCGCTTCTGGAAGGGAATCTAACGTATTGAGTATATCTTTTGCGGTTTGTGTTAATGACATGATGATTTAACCTTTATTCCATAATCATTGTTCCTGTTGCTCCAATATCCAAAGCCAAAGACAGAATAATAC
>CAZEZQ010000250.1:0-7440 GCA_964516245.1 uncultured bacterium
GGAAGAAACCTTCATCATGTTCTTGCTCCTGAAGAGTACCATAATTCATTTCATCAAATGTTTCCACATTTCCGCGAAACCGGCAAAGGGAACGTGATTGGTGAAGTATTAGAAATGGAAGCAATACACAAGTCTGGCAAAAAATTTCCTATTGAATTGTCTTTATCGTCATTTCAATTTAACGACGAATGGCATGCGGTAGGGATCGTACGGGATATTTCGGAACGAAAATATATAGAATCGGAACGGGAAATTACCATCGAATTGCTTCGGTTGCTCAACTCTCCCAACGATCAACGCGAATTAATGCAGAGGGTAACGAAGTTGCTGCAAGATTGGTCTGAATGCGAAGCGGTGGGGATCCGTTTGGGTGAGAATAGCGATTTCCCCTATTATGAGTATCGGGGATTTTCAGATGAATTTATTGAGGTGGAGCGATTCTTATGCAACCGCAATGAAAAGGGAGAACACATTCGGGATGAGCATGGGAATATTCGGTTGGCCTGTATGTGCGGCAATATTCTTCAAAGGCGTTTTGATTCAAGCAAATCCTTTTTTAATGAGTTTGGAACATTCTGGACCAACAGCATCACTGAATTGATAGCGAATCACCCCGATGATCCCTATTTAAATGGCTTGCGGGGCCGTTGTCTGCAAGAGGGCTATGACTCAATTGCCTTGATCCCGCTTCGTGTTATGGATACTACATACGGCTTGCTGCAAATCTGTGACTCCCAAAAAGGAAAATTCGATGAAAAGCTAATTACATCGTTTGAGCGTATGGCAAGCAATTTGGCATTAGGATTGGCGCAGCGGCATGCGGAGAAAGAATTGCGAGCCAGTGAAGAGCGGTTTCGAAATTTATTCGAACAAGCGCCAATAGGAATCGTATTTATCGATTCGCAAGGGTTTCCTTATCTCACCAATGGCGAGTTCCAAACGTTTATTGGATACAGCGATGAAGAATTGTCTAATATGCCATTTTCTGAATTCACACATCCTGAAGACGCCGAGGTGGATTGGAACTTATTTCAAGAATTACTGGATGGCAAACGCGATATCTACCAGATCGAAAAGCGGTTCATCCGAGCGGATGGGGAAATTGTCTGGGGAAATCTTATGGGTACCTGTGTGAGAGACCAGGAGGGCAAATGCAAGCAGTTTATTGGCATGGTGCGGGATATCACAGAGCAGAAAATAGCCGAAGAGGAATTGCGGAAAAGTGAAAGCCAATACCGCAAACTGGTCGAAAATATCAACGATATTGTCTACCAATTGGATGCACAAGGAAATATCCAATTTGTTAATGGTGCAGTAGAAATTGTCTTTGGTTATACATGGGAAGAGTTAGTTGGACGAAATTTGTTTGAATTCATTCATCCTGATGACCAGAGAGCCATTCGGGAACGATTCAATCTCTTAAAACAAGGCCAATACCCACAAGGTGATTACCGCATACAAAAAAAAGACGGCACGTATGCATGGGTGCGAAGTTCCAGTCAACTTGTTTATGATAGGGCAAATCAGCATATTGCTGCCATACATGGTGTGTTATCTGATGTCACAAAAGAGAAGCATGCTGAATTGAACTTGATCAATCGCAACGAAGAGATTCAAAGTATTGTGCGGGCGGCTCCGATTGGTATTGGTGTTGTGGCGAATCGTTATTTTGTGGAATGCAATGATCGCTTTTGTGAGTTGGTAGGGTATTCGAAAGAAGAACTTTATGGCAATAGTGTGCGGATGGTGTATCCCAGCGATGAAGAGTATAACCGAATGGGATATTTTTATTACAAACAAACCGTAGAGCATGGTTTTAGCTCCAATGAAACCCAATTTTTAACGAAAGATGGGAAAATTTTGGATGTTTTGTTAAGTTTTGCGCCTTTGGACCCAGATGATTTTGCCAAAGGGATTACATTCACCGTTTTGGATATTACCGATCGTAAATTGGCTGATAAAGAAAAAGCGATACTCGAAGAACAGTTACGCCAATCCCAAAAGATGGAAGCGATCGGAACCTTGGCCGGTGGCGTGGCTCATGATTTCAACAATCTGTTGACAGGGATATTGGGATACAGCCAAATGGCATTGCATTCCATAGATCAAAACCATGCAGCTTTTGAATTCATCCAACAGGTTTACAAAGCGGGTGAACGCGCCACAAATTTAACTCAACAATTGCTTACCTTCAGCCGGAAGCAACTCATTCAACCTCAAGTGCTTGATCTCAACGAAAAAATACTGGAATTGGAAAAAATGTTGAAGCGCATGCTGGGTGAGAATATTGAAATTGTTGTATTAACTCAGGAGGATCTTGGAAAAGTCAAAGCGGACTCCGGCCAGGTCGATCAAGTGATTATGAATCTTGCCGTCAATGCGCGTGATGCCATGCCCAAAGGCGGGAAATTCACCATTGAAACGTTTAATACAGAACTGGATGAAGAATATTGTAGAAACCATGCCGAAACCGAAGCCGGGCAATATGTTTGTATAACCCTTAGTGACACTGGTTTTGGGATGTCGAAAGACATTCAAGAAAAAATTTTTGAACCCTTTTTCACCACCAAAGAGCAAGGCAAAGGCACTGGTTTGGGCTTGTCGACCGTATATGGAATTATCAAGCAAAATAATGGGCATATTTCCGTCTATAGTGAAGAAGGCAAAGGCACTACTTTCAAAGTTTACTTGCCACGAACCAATAAACCTCTTTCACAACACAAACCCACAAAAACCATTATCAGTCAATACACCGGTTCAGAAACGATTCTTGTTGTAGAAGA
This sequence comes from uncultured bacterium, assembly GCA_964516245.1. GTDB lineage: Bacteria > Hinthialibacterota > Hinthialibacteria > Hinthialibacterales > Hinthialibacteraceae > CAZEZQ01. The sequence goes on from CAZEZQ010000250.1 coordinate 2,784, forward strand.
CGACAAAATCTTGCAAGAATTGTTAAATAGAACACTTTCAAAATATGGCTATTCTATTCAGATTGCAGAGGATTACTTGGAAGCGGTATCCATTTGTCAAAATTCCAATGTAAAATTTGATATGCTCATTACTGATGTGATCTTACCCAAGGGGAGTGGGAAAGATGTCGCCGATCATTTTTCTGGTATTTATTCCGATGCGAAGATTCTCTTTATGTCTGGATATACTGACGATGCCATTGCCAATCATGGGATCATTGAAGAAGGGATCAATTTCATCCAAAAACCCTTTACAGAATCATCTTTGCTCACAAAACTACGAAGTGTGTTGGATGAAACTGGTGAGTAGCCTTGAATTTTTTTTCATAATTCTTCAACTTCTCTTCAATTGGTCATTCAAATATTTGAAGGTTTCGTAATAGGTCAGCATTCTGAAGTAATTTCCCTCCCAAGATTGCTGATCTTTACCCACAAGTGAGGAGAGCGTTTTTTGCCCCCCTTATTAAGGGGGGGTAAGCACCGCAGGGGCTGGGGGGATTCGGCGAAAAAAGAAGAGTCAAATCCCCCCCTAAATATAAGGCTGATCTTTACCCACAAATAACAGGTGGGAGCAACAGTCCCTCCCCAAGATTGGGGAGGGGTAGGGTGGGGTTGAGAATGTTTGAAATAAGTAAGATCATTGCCCACAACCCCCTCCCGGCCTCCCCCAAACTTGGGGGAGGAGTAACTTCTGGGTAAAGATCAGCCCAAGATTGGGCATGCGCGCTCCTAAACTCCACGCCATGGCGCGCAGGCCCCATTTCATTGGGGGAGGAATGGGAAGGCTCACCCAGTTTATGAAAACTCACTTCATTAGGCTGACTTGTTACAAGGTTTAAAAAGTATGAAATACATTTTTCTAATACTATTGATTTTTCACGCATCATTGTCACAGGCTGACGTTCAAACGGGTTTAGAAAATCTTCTTGAAAACCATTTGCATGAAATCTCCAACAAACGAATTGGCCTGATCGCCAATCATACCTCTTGTGATTCTGAAGGAAATCACATATTGGATTTGCTTTCCAAACATGCCAAAATCACCGCTATTTTCGCTCTAGAACACGGTTTTCGTGGAAATGTCGAGGCGGGCAAGCATATAAACGATCAAACACAACAAGACTATGAAGTCTTTAGCCTTTATGGAGAAACCAAGGCCCCTACATCAGAGATGCTCAAAAATGTCGATTTGCTGATATATGACGTGCAAGATGTAGGCGTTCGCTTTTATACCTATATTTCCAGTTTGTATCTCGCCATGCAATCCGCCAAAAAACACAATGTCCCTGTTCTTGTGTTAGACCGTCCCAATCCTATTTGCGCCGATGTGGTTCAAGGCCCCGTTGCTGATCCCGGTTTTTTCAGTTTTGTTGGGATTGCTCCACTGCCAATTCGTTATGGTATGACAGTCGGTGAACTTGCCCAATGGTTCAATCAGGAAGCGATTCAAGGAGATTCAATTCATTGCGATCTTACCGTAATTCCAATGAAGGATTACCAACGTTCTATGAATTATAATGAAACAGGCCTGCCTTGGATTGCGCCATCACCCAATATGCCTACCTTAGAAACAGCATTTCTCTATCCAGGGATGTGCTTGATTGAAGGCACGAATCTTGCAGAAGGGCGGGGAACTGATTCACCGTTTCTTACGATTGGTTCACCATATATCAATGCAGATGAGTGGCTTCGCGCCATACCACAAAATGTGAGCGAAGGTGTTGAGATTGAAACAATATCGTTTACGCCAATAAGCATCCCAGGCAAATCCACGAATCCCAAATACAAAAATGAACTTTGCAATGGGTTACGATTTCATATCACTGATTACAAGAAATTAAAACCCATTCCATTGGCGGTCGAACTCATTAAAGCCGCCCAATTACTGCATCCAAAAGAATTTGAGTTTCGAACATTCATCGACAAACTTTGGGGGAGCGATACTCTTCGGGTGCGTATCAAAACCAATCACACATTTCAGTATCCTAACCCAACCCACATATCCCAACTCAATCAATTTCAACAATCAAGAGAAAAATACCTGCTCTACTGAGAAACCTTTCCAAACAAATACTCACTCTTAAATCTAGACAAAGATATTTGAAATTATCTAAATTCAATATCCATTGGGGAGGGCGAATCTCTTACTGGGAGGGCGAATCTCCTACTGGGAGGGCGAATCTCCTGATGAGCCGCTTGAACAAGAAACCGGCTCGGCAGGAGCACGCCACGGCGCATTTGCAACCTCGCCCTCAACATAAACTCATTACCCATTGATTTAATTTAAAAGCTGAGAGACAAATTCTCATAATTCACAAGTAAGAATCTAATAGATTGTACTTTTCTATCCAAAATCAACAATGCGCTTGCCAAAGTCTAAACTTATTCATATAATAGGTGATTAAAATTGATTACTATACGTATAACCTATTATGATTCAGCAACAAAGGCATGCTCAAATTCTTTCATATCTTGCTGAGCATGAATTTATGAGTGTTGAAGAAGCGGTAGAATTGCTTAAGGTCTCACCCGCTACTGTTCGCCGTGATTTTAATCAACTCGCTCATGAAAATCTTGCCGAACGCACGCGTGGCGGCACACGGCGCGCCCGTACGGCTTCGTATAGCATCATGCCTTTCAACTTGCGAGAAATTCGGCATTCGAAAGAAAAAGAAGCTCTCGCGCGCAGAGCGGTCACATTGTTGAATCCGGGTGAAGTCATCTTTGTCGATGGTGGAACGACGACTTTTCATATTTCAACATGCCTCCCCAATTTTCCATTGCGTGTGATCACCAACTCTCTCCATCTCGCTATGCATATTGGAGACAAACGCTTTGGCAAATCGGGAATTGAAATCTTCCTCTCCGGCGGATATCTCTTTCCTCAATCCGGCCAGCTAATCGGCCCCCAAGCCAAAACGTGCCTTTCGCAATACCATGCCCACTGGGCGTTTATGTCGGTAAGTGGCATTACGGCCGAAAAAATTTATTATTCCAACGAGCTCTTGGTAGAGACCGACCAGGCCATGATGGACAACGCAGACAGAATAGTGATTCTGGCCGATTTTAGCAAAATCGGCAGCCGCGCTATGTATCACATGAATGCCACGAACCGGGTGTATACGCTTATCACTAACCATTCGCCCGAAAATGAACCCGTTTTGAATGAGATTCGCGAAGCCGGTGTCGAAGTGATTACGGTGTAATAGCAACAGTGAATTCAATTTTATGAGTGAGAAAACAATGCGCGTTCTAAGACATATTTCAAATTCGTAAACCGTTCCAACTCATTTACTGTATAACCAACACAATCACCTTGAATCATATATGGGCTAACCATACCATTCACTCAAACAAGCATACGGAGGATTCAACGTGCAATGCCCCAAATGTCAAAAGAACATGAACCAAAAGAAACTTCAAGAAGTGACCATCGATGAATGCGTTCAATGCAAAGGAATTTGGTTTGACTCGGGTGAATTTCGGGAAGCCAAAGATCAAAGCGAGCCGGATGCCAATTGGCTTGATTTTGACATTTGGAGACATGAAGACCAATTCGAATTCAATGCGGCTGCATTGCAATGTTCAAAATGCACTCAAAAGATGGCATCTGTAAAATATGGTTCTTCTCCAATTGAAATCGATTGCTGTCCCAATTGCCATTCGGTATGGTTGGATCAAGGCGAGTTTAAGAAAATCATCAATCATTTGAATGATGAAATCAATAAAAAAAGTGTCAGTGATTATATAAAAACCAGCATTCAAGAGGGTATAGAAATCTTCACGGGACCGGAAGGCATGGTGTCAGAATGGAAAGATTTCATTACAGTAATGCGCATGATGCAATACCGAATTTTTGCAGCCAGCCCCTCAATTCTAAGCGCCATCACCAACGCCCCAAAAGTCAACCCTCTCCCCTAACTTTGCGCTAGGAGACGGTATAATAGTACAATGAAAATTCCCCAGCGCCTGTAGCTCAGCAGGATAGAGCAACGGATTCCTAATCCGTAGGCCGCGCGTTCGAATCGCGCCAGGCGCAATTTTATCCCAAAACCTTCCAATCTTTTATCTCCCCAAGCCCCGAAAACATTTGTCGAAATTAGAGTTTTCGGCTTTGAGAAAGCGGTAGAAATAAATTTAATAGAATTGGGATAAAAGTGGCTCGATATGATGAAGAACAAGAGAGGTACAACGATTTGAAAAAGAGTTATTGACATAGTTCTTTGAATTTTGAATACAGGATCGTATGATTTTGGGGTAATAAGAAAACCAGAACAATCGGAGTTGGCATCTTGTTTGTATTCCATCAACCTCTCTCACTTCAACGATATCAAAGCAATGGGATCTTTGGGGATTCTGCAAAACATATACATTCCATTTTGATCTTGTTACTCACCCTATTTATGGTCCCTTGCTTCTCCGCTCAATCCCAGGAGCGCCCGATTTTGCAAGTGGATTTCAATTCCAACCGTTTCGGGAAATACACAGACACCATGATTCGAAGAGACTGGGGCAATGTCCGATGGACCGGACTTCATGATCGAGGTTCTATCGTGCAAGACGCAGTGTCCGAGCATGGCAAGGTTCTCAAAATCGACTATCCAAAAGGCTCTGTCGG
>CAZEZQ010000251.1:0-7425 GCA_964516245.1 uncultured bacterium
AATCGGGTGAGATTTCACCGGTATAGGCGCCGCTTGATTTGGGGTAAAGATTCTGCGCCCCGGCGGCGATTTGGCTGCCTTGAACCGCTTGGCTTACCTCACGCAATGCAGTGAAGGGAGGGCACAAAACGATGTCGACAGCCGTAGTTTTCCCATGTTTCTCAACCAGGCTTTTGGCAAGCGCGGTGGCCTCGCTCGCGGTGCCCGCATTCATTTTCCAATTGCCTGCGATAATCAATTTACGCATGGAGTTTTCTCCTTTGTGTCAGTATCAAAATGCTCCACCATCATACCACCTCAACATCTCAATACACAGAGCCACAAAGTATCTAATTAACGAATACTAACCAAAGATATTAGAAATTTTTAACTGTAGGGGCAGACCCCAGTGTCTGACCCCAGTGTCTGACCCCAGTGTCTGACCCCAGTGTCTGACCCCAGTGTCTGCCCCCAGTGTCTGCCCCGAATGCTGATTTCACAGATGATAAAACCATTCTGAGAGTGATTGCTCACAATTCACAAGAAAGAATTAAGCATTGGATAACTAATGGAAAGGAGAAAGGGGTGAAATTTCCGCTGAAAAATGAAGATTAGGCATCAAATTGCTAATTATTACATAGTATATTTTAGCGGAATTTATTTCTTGATTGATGACAAACCGGCAAAAAGTCTGATCCAGAAAACGGCCACACAATATATAGTAATGCAGGCATCTAAAATGCACTATATGATGATGCAGGCGAGGACGCCTGCGCTCCAAAAAAGACTTTTTGCCAAATTGTCATTGATGAATACCAGGAAAATATCCGTAAAAAAGTTTTGAGAAATTATTGAATATTTTTCAATTTGTGATATATTGATTAAGTACCTTACCTTGGTAAGTAATGCTATGCATTATATTTATTTTAAAGGCACAATATGAAAGTTGATTCATATTCTGTAAACCAATCCGGTATCCTTGTCCCGCTCATACAGTTGGGCTCGCCCAATTTGTATTCTACTAATTTATTTTGGGTATTAAATGTATCACACACTACCTCAGAGCGTGAGATCAAGAAAAAGATTCGATTGTTAAGATCTGAAAAATTAAATGGTTACAGTAATTTTAATAAATTAGATGATTTCGAAAATGATGGTCTACAACATCTTGAAACCCGTATGCGAAATCCAGAAACACGATTTATGGACGAGTTTTTTACTTATTGGTCAGAAGAATTCACTGGTTTCACACATTGCCAATTCAATGATGCTCAATCTGTCAAAATTGCCTTAACTGAAGTTTTCAAAGTTTTAGAGCAATATGAGCAAAAACGAATAAAAGATTATCTCTTATTGCATGATCTTGCCGTATATATTCATTATCATGCTCTGCAATTCGAACAAACAAAATACCAGCCGAAGAAAATCAATCAAATACTCCAACGAATATGGACTCAATCGCTTGAGTTGTGGAATCAATGTCTTGAAGAAGAAGCTGTATGGAGCCATATAAGACAACGCATTCGTGAATATTCTGATCCCCGGATCACAACCGGATTTGTACGCCGCTTACAAAAGACCCTTCTTCCTACGGTCTATTCAATTCATTTTCATTTTTTTTGCCGGTATCGCAAATCTCAAAACCACGAAAAATCTATAATCCACAAGCAACTATTAAGTGAACAAAACGCCAACCCAAATGATCTGGAAATCTCCTTTAGCATTTCTGGTGAGGCCTTTGTAAATCAAATCAATCATTCGCTGAATCAACTTAGCCTGCAAAATTCCAAAAACGCCAATTGGCAAACCTCACTTGAAGAATTTCAATCCCAAATTTCAGAACCTATGAGGATCGTTCAAGATTGGCTGCCCGAAAATACTCCATTGCGCAATGAACTCTCGAACTCGGGGGCTTCAGCGATATTGAAATACACCGTCAAAAACTGTTTGGAAAATCAAGAGTTTCAAGCAGCCATTCGTTGGCTGCAATACGCGCATGATTTGGCCAGTTCAACAACGTTGAAACAAAGAATTGAAGAAAATATAAAGAATGCCAAGATCAATCAGGAATGTGAAATCTGTTGGTTTTGTGAAACGTTCTTATCCGATAAAAGATCAGATATTATCGTAACTAAAAATCCCTCCATTTTGCCAGTATTTTTGTTGAAAAATGAAACTGCTGATACGGTCTCAGTTCCACGTTGTTCCATTTGCAAGGAAATTCATACACAACACATTCAACATTGTTTGGGGGGCTCCTTGATTGGAATGGCGAGTGGATTGGCAACGGTGTTTATGAGCACTTATTCATCCATTGCTTTGGCGGTCTTTGCAGCGGTGGCAGGTTTTTCCATGGGTTATGGAATCGTACACACCTTCGCTCAGAATCGCATTTTACAGCAGCGGACTAAGCCTTTCAGTGATTTCAAAGAATCTCCAGCATACAAAAAACGTGTTAAAAACATAAATTTTCATCATTCATCACCTAACGAAATTCCAAGAAATGTATAAAGGGAGTCATAATGTTTTCCATATTGCGCCAATTAATGTATCCCAAAGAATTTCGCATCTCTTCCCCCAAAATTCCTAAAAAGATGTGGAACTCAACCGAAAAAATTCCTGACCTGGCAGAGTCTCCCCAACAAGAAAATGGCAATGAGACAGAGTATCGTGAATGGACAGGATTTATTAAAGAATTGGGGACCAATTTGTGGAGGATCAAGACCCGGTTGGATTGCGAAGAACAACCATCACAAGATGTATTCAACGCCATGCGGTTCTTGCAAGCCACTTGGGACATTTTAAACCAAAATGGGATCGAAATCATCGATCATTGCGATCAACGCATCATTGGTGGAGAGATGCTGCGCATCCTTTCCTATGAAGCGCTTGAGGTTCTTGAGCACAGCCAGGTGATTGAGACCATCAAACCCACGATCTCATTCAACAACGAAATCATCCAAATTGGAGAAGTGATTGTCGGCACACCTATGAAAGAACAAGCAAGTGAAATGTATCCCAATGAATTGTTGAGTTCACAATAAAAAATCTATATAGAACCCATAAGCACAAATAAGGAGGGAATTCCATGACACGTATGACCATTGATTATGGAATCGACCTGGGTACCACCAACAGCAGTATTGCCGTATTGCAAGAAAAAGAAACCGAAATCATCCAAAACCACGAAGGCCAAAAATACACACCGTCTGTTATTTGGATCGACAACCAAGAGCGATTGTTCGTTGGCAACCGGGCCAAAAACCAAATTGAATTCGATTCAGAAAACACTCACAGCGAATTCAAGTTGCAGATGGGAAGCAAACATCTTTATACCTTTTTGAATACTCCCCGCCAATTCAAAGCAGAAGAATTGTCTGCCGAAGTGATTAAATCTTTGAGAGAAGACGTTCGCCAACACAAGGGTGAAGATGTGACCGCCGCGGTGATCACTGTCCCTGCGGCGTTCGAATTGCCCCAGTGCGAAGCCACAACCCAGGCGGCCAAATTGGCCGGTTTGGAAGAAAGCCCATTGGTGCAAGAACCGGTCGCCGCAGCCCTGGCCTATGGATTTCAGAATGAATCTCAAAAGAATACGTTTTGGCTGGTTTACGATCTCGGGGGTGGAACGTTTGACGCCGCCATCGTTTCTCTGCGCGAGGGCAGCATACAGATTCTCAATCATGGAGGTGACAATCATCTCGGTGGAAAACTGGTTGATTGGGCCATTGTCGACAATTTGTTTGTTCCTGAACTGGAAACCTATTACAACCTGAAAGAATTTCACCGCGGCAATCCAGCCTACCGTTCGGCATTCGCCAAAATGAAACGCTATGCCGAAGAGGCTAAAATTCAACTTACAAAAAATGAATCCGCTCAAATCATAATCGAGCCGCTATGCCCGGACAATAATGGAAGCTGGATCTCGTTTGATTATAATTTGACCCAAAACCAGTTGGAATCCCTTATCACTCCTTTCGCCAGCCGTACATTAAATATCTGCAAAAAAGTTTTATCAGAATCAAATTTGGGTGCGGATGACATTGAAAAATTGATCTTGGTTGGCGGGCCTTCACAAAGCCCAATGCTTCGCGAAATGCTCAGCAGCGAATTGGGGATTCCCCTTGAATACAGCATTGATCCGTTGACGGTTGTTTCAAGGGGAGCCGCGGTGTTCGCAGGGACACAACAACGTTCGTCGAAACAACCCCGTCCCGTATTAAAAGATTCGATTGAAATCAACCTTCAATACGATTCGATTGACAACGACCCCGAACCTTTGGTTGTGGGCAGGATTCATCCCCCCAAAGATCAATCAAACGAACTATGGACAGTGGAATTTGTTGAAACCCAGAGCAAATGGCGCAGCGGCGCTATTACACTCGAAGAAAATTTATGTTTTAAGACCAACCTATTGGCCGAACCGGGCCGAACCAATGAATATGAAATTATCTTGAAAGACCATCGGGGCAATCCATATCCTGCCAATCCCGATCGCATTACGTATCTCATCGGCAACACCATCACTGCTCAACCGTTAATTCACTCGATTGGGGTGGCTTTGGGCAACAACAAAGTGAGTCAGTTTTTGAAAAAGGGCAGCGATTTGCCCGTGCGCCACCGGCAAGTGTTTCAAACCACGCAAAATATTCGAAAGGGAGAATCGGCCACATTTCTCAATATCCCTATTATAGAAGGCGAATTCTTGGAACGGGCCGACCGCAATTCGTTGATTGGCACTCTTCAAGTGAGAGGAGAAAATATTCGGCGAGATGTGAAAGCCGGAAGTGAAGTTGAGATCACGATTATTATTAATGAATCCCGCCAGGTACATACATTGGCGTACGTTCCTGTATTGGATGAAGAATTTGAAAAAGTGCTGCATTTGGAAAAAACAAGTGCTGAGTGGGAGGAATTGGAAACCCAGATCAGAGATGAAAAAGTACGAATGAAAGATTTTCAAGAAAAAATCTGCGACACTGAATGCGAACACGCATCGGAAAAGATACAACAATTGGAACGGGAACAAATTCTTCTGGATTTGGATCAATCTCTCATCGCCGCCCGGTCAGATTACGATGCCCGTGACAAATGCCAATCCCGATTGATGGATTTAAAGAGATCACTGGACGAGGTTGAATCTGATATGGAATGGCCCAGTTTGGTGTGGGATGCTCGAAAATTGATCGAGCAAGTTCAAACCAGGCTCGAAGGCGTGACATTTAGCTCGCATCGCACGGTCTATTTGATTCTGCGGGAAGAAATCGAACAAGCAATCGGAAATCAAAATATTCATGAACTCAAGAACCGGTACGATCAACTGCATGAGGTGTACCGGGAAATTTTGGTGCACGATCCCAACTATTGGGTCGGTTGTTATCACTATTTACGCGATCAAAAGGAGTCCATGAGCGATCCCATCCAGGCAGAGCGATGTTTGAAACAAGGGCAAAAAGCCTTAGACAGCCGCAATGTGCAATTGCTGGAGACGAGTGTTCGCCAGTTGATCACCTTATTGCCCGAAGAAGAACAAACCGAGATGCAAAATACGTTGAACAGCACAATTATGCCGATGGTTAAATCTTAAAAGTGAGAAACAGACATGCCGAATTCAGCGAATGCTTTGGAAGAAGACCGGTTTCACGGCGATCAGAACAATCCATCGAATCCATATGATGCTTTTGCGCTGCCATTGGTCTTGGCCAAAGCTTCGGCGATAGCGCGAAAGGGACAATTGAGCCAGGCGGAAGCCATTTTGCAGCCCCTTCTTGAATCTTCGAAGGCGAATGAAGAGGTGTTTGTACTACTGGCCAAAATCAAAGCGCAACAAAAACAGTGGCAGAATTCCAAAAAAATGTGGGAGCGTGTGCTCAATTTGAATCCGCTTCATAAAGAGGCAAAAAAAGCATTGAAACGGATTAACCGCATATCAACTCCTAGCAAAATAAGGCCGTTGTATCTTTGTTTGTTTGGCCTCTGTGTGTTCATCGTCGGAGGAATGGTTTATGCCGAGAGGTCTTCACTGCATAGAAACTTTTCTTATGTGGCAAATAAGATAGATTTCTCAAATGTTTTGGATGGCTATAATGTATTAAAACTGTGGAATGGAGATTTTTTTCCCCAGACATGGGACGATTATAACATTTTCAAAGGCTTACATTTCTTTTCATCATCTCACGCTGAGACTTCAACTGAAAATTCGTCTACCTCCAATAACAAGCAATCAACATCCCCCTTTCAAATACTAACCTCACTTTATTCGAAAACCGATTCAGATACCAATAAGAAGCCGAACCCACAAGCCAATGAAGAGTTTGATTCTTCCCAAAACAATACATTTGCCAAAAAAGTTGCGCAATCGGGAGAGCATTCAGATATGGAACCAGACGGCCATCTTGAATCGATGATTCCATACATTACTCAATCTCTACAGGCAAAAGGTTGGATCAAGAAATATTCTCTCGTGATTGAATATGTAGACCAAAGCATCCAAATCAGTGGAAATATTACTGATTCAGAAATACGCGGCCGCATTCAATCCATTGTTCATGAAGCGGCTGAACGGAGTCAACTCAATGTAAACGAGATGAACTTGCACAGCGCTTATACTGTTCAGGAAAGCGATACGTTGTGGGATATTGCCCTGAAGTATTATGAAGATGCTGAGTACTGGAAAGTGATTTCTGAATACAATCAAATTTCTCCCTCCAATCCACTGTATGTTGGAAAGCAAATCATACTGCCAAATCCAAAACGAGAACCATAAATCCCTAATATCCAATTTAAAAAAGAAAGTGGATGGGACAAAGCCCATCCACAAAAGGAGAAACGGAGAACGAAATGGATCATTCCTGGGGTGTTCAGGCCCAAGAACGAGTCTGCATACAGGAGGGGGTGGTTATCCATCAAACCATATCCTGTATGTTCGTTTCATTATCTACATTATCGTCAATTGTTTGAAATGTCACAGATTTTTTTTGGATTTGATTAGGGTGATTTGAAGAGCAACACGCTAGCCATTGCCAATAGGCCGTCACTAGCAGAAAATATTACGTTTTCGGTTCGGGTGGCTTTTACGCTGACCCGGTCGGCTGTAACCTCTAAATGTTCGGCTAAGCACTTGCAAATATTAGAGATATGTGGGGCCATTTTGGGGTGGTCGGCCACCACCGTACAATCAACATTGCCCACACGGTATTCTGCCTGCCGCACATGGTCTAAACAGGCTTTGAGTAGTTCTATGCTATTTACATTTTTATATTTAGGATCGGTATCGGGGAAATGCTGGCCGATGTCGCCTAGGGCAAGCGCGCCAAACAAGGCATCAATAATCGCATGGGTTAGCGCATCCGCATCTGAATGGCCCTTGAGCCCCGTATTGTGAGGGATTTCTACCCCGCCCAAGACCAACTTACGGCCTGCTTCCCACTGATGCAAATCGAAACC
>CAZEZQ010000252.1:0-6922 GCA_964516245.1 uncultured bacterium
TTTATTGATCCTGCCGATATTGGCAAAGGCGCGGGCCCTGAGGGGTACGCCACATACCCTATATATGGTTTGCATACGGCATCGTAGGTCTCTTAGCCCTTTATGGCCTGGTTATGCTTTGTTTGAAAATCAAACAACTGATACGGGCGTTGTTGGTCATTCGCAGCGGCACAGGCGAATATGAAAAAAGATTGAAGAAGTGGTTGGAGCAATTCCAAGATGAAGCCGACAAAGAGGCGCAAGCCATAATTGACGCGAAAATCAAACGAATCTGGCGGTCCACCTCACCTACCAAGATGCTGGATATCAAAGTATTGCAGCGGGACAGCCTGGAATTGGTCAGCCAAATCGCCAAAGTGTATTACCCCTCTTCTGAACGGCCAGAACTGGAAGTAACGCTTTTGGAACTACTCAGTTTGAATCAGCGTATCAGCGAAGAGATACGAACGCTGGTGGAACCTTTTCCCCTGATGCATAGCATCTCGATTGCAAGCATTATCGAAACCAGAGATATCTTTGAAAAAACCCAAGACACCTTGACCACGAAAGGGCTCAAAACGGGAGGCAAAATCGCCAACCGGGTTTGGATGGTGTGGAATGCGATGCGGCCGACCTATTGGATCAACAAAGCGATATTCAAAGGGGCGGGCGAAGTAGTTAGCCGGAAAATTCTCTCGACAATATTTCGGATTGTAGGTGCGGAAGCATTGCGGGTATACAAATCTTCTTCCAAAACGCGGATCGATCCATCACTTTTGGATGTAGATCTGAAAGAGTTCGAAGATGAATTGATGGATGAAGAAAAATTGAAATCGAAACATACTGTGGAAACAGAACTCATTGAACCTCTCCTTGAATACACACCCAAACAGCGCGAATCCAACCATCAAGAGCCGAAGCCAGCCCAAGAAGCCCAGATCGATGAAAGCGAATCTGAAACAGAAAGCGTTGATAAAAAGATGGATGAAGTGCAAACCACAAGCACCAAGCAAAAATTGTATAAAGCGGTGACCAATACGTTTAACCAATTTCTGGGAGGTTCACTGCACATGTGGGACAAATTGGTAAGCCGTGAAAGTGTATACAAAGCCTTCACCAAACGAGGATGCCCAGTGAATAGTTTGGAAGAAATTCGGGATTTACCCATCGAGGCGGCTGACGAAGTCGCCGATCATTATATTAGCATGGGTGAATGGTATACAGCTGCCGAAGGGGCGGCGACCGGCTTTGGTGGATTTTTGCTGTTAAGCGCAGATGCGGTATCGCTGTTAGCCTTGCAATTGCGCACCATCCAGCAAATCGGCTATTGCTATGGTTTTGATGTCACCCGTCCGGAAGAAAAACTCTTCGCGGCCAAACTCCTGGCCGAAGCTTATACCCACCCCAAACAAGGCCATCGCAAAGAGGTGATCAACACCATGCGCGAAGCGGCCAGCATCATCAAAGAGAGCAAGCCGTTGGCGCTTATTCGGCAGCGCTTGTTTGTGACGGGCATTTCAAAAGTCGCCGAAAAAGTCGGCATTAAACTTGGCGGGCGGGCAAGCGCCAAGCTGGTACCTGTGTTGGGAGCAGTGGCGGGAGGTTATATCAACAAAAAAGTGACCAAAGAAATCGCTGATGTCGCCAAAGATGTATACCGCAAACGCTTGGAAGACCGCAAAAAAGCCGAAGAACATTCTTAATCAAAAGAATCGAGTTAGTTTATTTACCCAAAAAACAATATTTTTCTTACCCCATAAAAATCAAAAACGTGAAAAAGAAGATTCGGAAAAAAGTCCGAACTAGAAAACAACTACACAATATACAGTAACGTGGCCATCCAACCTGCACTGTATGTTGTTGCAGGCGAGGACGCCTGCGCTCCAAAAAAGACTTTTTGCCGAATCGTCAAAAAAGTAAAAAAACAAAAAGTAAAAAATTGTTTGACATGAATGTTATATTTATGTTAAAATAAATCAATTCCTTAATCTTTCGTACTTTGTGTGGTAATCGTGAAAATTGTTTATAAGTTGTATGGTTGGAACTCCATACAATAAATCCAGAAAGGAGAGTAAGTGTTATGAAGAGATGTTTTTTAAGGGTGGTATTTGCAGGTTTGTGTTTATCGCTTTTGGTAATGGGTTATGAGGCGAACGCGCAGGGGATTTTTGAGGGCAATCAGGATATCGGTGAGGTTGCCGCCGAAGGCAGCGCCGAATTGGATGGTGATACCTACGTCGTTACAGGTAATGGTGCGGGTATTGACGGTCAGTCTGATGCTTTTCATTACGTGTACAAACAAATCGAGGAGGCTTTTAGCCTGACAGCCAATGTATTTGCATTTGGGGCATTTGGCCAAGAAGATTTGACCAAAGCCATGATCATGATTCGCCAGGATTTGACTCCGGAATCCCCCTATTATGGACCGTTAATTACAGGGGCGATTGAATCACCTCCGGCAAATGTTCAATGGCGCAGCACGGCAGGAAGTGATGCAGAATCATTTTCTGGACCCACAGATCATAATTTCACTATTGAAGTGGTTCGAGTGAATGGCGAACTTAGGAGTTATTTTTTTGATTCTGCGGGCGAAAGAATGTTGTTGGATTCACAAACGGATTTCTTTGAAGGTCCTGTGTATGTGGGATTCGCCGTAACCTCCGGTACAACCGATGGGTCAGTGGCCGAAGTGGAGTATAGCCAGGTTGAAGAAGTGCCGATTCCCTTCTCTCTCACTCGAACGCTTCCATCCTTTACTTACACTCCAGGTGAGCCTTTAAGTGGGTTTACTGTCGAAGCCAATGTAGATGAAGGAGCGACCATCGATCTCGAAGTCACAGAAACCCCACCCGAAGGCTGGACAGTTGTAGAAACCAATGCCATTGAGGGATCTGTTTCAACGGATGGGGGCAATATTGTATGGACTGCCAATGGCGCCAGTGGAAGCCTTACTTTGAATTATACCCTTGAGCCGCCAGCAGATGCGGGAATTCGTGGTATTTTAACCGGCTCAGGCACTGACGGAAATACGGTATTGGATCTTGGAACCAGCCTCTTGAATCAAGAGGGCCAATTGGTTCTTTGCCGTAAATTAGCCAGTGGCGTTAACATTACCATTGATGGTGATTCGTCTGATTGGCCGCTGGACTCTTATGGTGAACCGGCTGAATTAGCGGATTTGGACCCTTCCGAAAACTTTATTAATGAGCCTTCAACCAATGCGGAAAATCTTGTGCCCATCGATACAGGCGATCATTATGTATACAATCCAGACAAAATTTTGGCTCGAGCCGGGGCTGAAGAGTCGTTTGAAACCAGTGAAGACGATTTGGATTCCACTGTTTATATCGCCTGGGATGATGACGGTTTCTATGTATTGAATATTGCTGTCGATTCGCAAATTGGGTTGGAACACGGAAACAATGCAGACCCGGGCGATTCTTGGGAATTGGACGGTCTTTCACTGTGGTTTGATACGGATAACAACCGTATGCCTCCGAACATCAACTCTGACCCGTCTTCCCAGTTCGACCTTCAATTGGATTACAGCATTGGAGCTCCTTTATGGGCAGAAGAACGCCCTGATGAAGAAATTCCACAGAATTTAGAGATCAATATCTTCCGTTCGGCTTTGAATACCGGCGACGAAGCAGAATTTGCCATTTGGGATTCCATTGATCGCGCTACTGTATTGGATGACAATCCTGTCGGTGAGCATGAGAGTTATGTGCAGGAAATGTTCTTCCCATGGGGTGTTTTCCCTTCATTCCAGCCTGATGCTCCTATTGGATTCAATATCCTGTGGAACGACTGGGATGATACGATATTTGGGTTGTACCGCTGGCATCAATCATTTGAATCGGATATGGAAAGTGCGCGAGGACTGCAATTTGTGAGTGACAATCCATTGGGAGAGGGAACTTCCGTTCATAATTGGTCCTTGTTCTAGTTCGATTTTCATGATCATTTAAAATAGGGGGAGCGCTGAATAAAAGCGCTCCCTTTTTCATATTCAAGAATTTTCTGCGAAACGAGAGAATCGAATCATGAAACGTTTTTATCTCATAACATTTCTTATTTATTTCACTGCCTCTACAGGTTTCACCAATAGTGATTTTTCTTACGAAGAATGTTTGCGAAAAGCTTATCAGGCACAGAGTGTTTATCAAATCGAACAGGCAGAACAATGGTTTCGCAAAGCGTTGGAACTGGGTATCAGTGATCCTGCCATCCAACTCGCCTTGGCGAGAACGCTATTCGCTCAATTGAAAAATGATGAAGCGCTTGAGCAAGTTGAAAAAGTGCTTGAGAAAAACTCCAACCACGCTCAAGCCCACTATTTTTTGTGCCGCTTTTATTGGAAGGTCGAGCAGAATATCGAAAAAGCCGAACAACATGGCCGGTTGGCAGCTCAGAATGATCTCAAACATGTGGGGGCACGAACCCTGCTTGGTGAAATCTATATCAGTCAGCGAAAGTATTCTGAAGCGGAAAAAGTGTATCGTGAATTGATTGAAATTAATAACAAATCTACGGAGGCCTATGTGGGATTGGGAAATGCATTGGTCAAACAAGAGAAATACGAACAAGGAATAAAAATTCTAAAACGAGCTGTTAAGATCGATCCCAAATATCCAGAACCCCATCGAATCCTCACCACCGCATATGCAAAAAATGGAGACCGTGAAAATGCAAAAAACGAACAAAAGCAATACCAAACTTTAAAAACCAAAAAACAGTATATCGAAAATTTATTGAGAGATTTGCACGAGAAACCTGAAAATGCGCAATTGTGGTTCGACTTGGGGAAAGAGTATCTCCGTCAGCGATACCCTACAGAAAAAGCCATAGAAGCCATTAAAAAAGGGCTGCATTTTAATAAGAATCATCCTCAAATGCACAACTTAATTGGGACATTGTATTTGAACGATGATCAAGTCGAACTGGCCAAAAAACACCTACTATATTCCATTTCACTTGATCCCGAAAATGCCAACGTATACAACAACCTGGGGGTGGCTTGTATGTTGAATGATGAATATAAAGAGGCAGTCACCTATTTGAAGAAATCCATTAAATTGGGCAATAAAGACCCAGGTGTCAAGCGAAATTTGGAATTTGTTAAAATGAAGCTGAAAGAGAAACAATCCTCAAGCCAGCCTTAAAAGTCAGCGTTGGTGACATTCGCCATTACAGGCGAACAACAAATGTTATGGCCATTTTCATATGAAAATAAACCAAAAGATAATCATTTCATTTATATTTATTTTGTATTTATATTCTTTCCATTCTATCTATGCGAGTTCAATACGGTTTGTAGAGTGTGCGAAAGAAAAAGGGTTGGATTTTGTCCAACAGAGCGGTTCTAAAGAGAAACGCTACATTGTTGAGGCAAAAGGGGCCGGAGTCTCCGTTGCGGATGTTAATAACGATGGTTGGGATGATATTTATCTTGTGAATGGGGCTTCGCTCACAGAACCTCTTACCGAATCGACTCCACAAAATCAGCTGTTTCTCAATCAAGGTGATGGCACGTTTCGAAACGCCACCCAAGAAAGTGGGTTGGGAGATCAAAGCCTTAGTATCAGTTCGGCCTTTGCGGATATTGATAATGATGGAGATTTGGATTGTTATATCGCCAATTACGGTCCCAACACGCTTTACCTCAACGATGGAAACGGACATTTTTCAAGAGTTGAAAATGCCGGTGGCGCACAAAACAAAGGGATGAGCACCGGCGTTGCGTTTGCTGATATGAATGGAGATGATTTCATCGATCTTTTTGTGGGCCAGTATGCTGGATTCTCAAAAGAACTGGCTGACAAACAAGGCACGATGATGGAGTATTTTGGATTAAAAGCGTTTTTGGGGCCAAGGTATTTCCCTCCCTCGCAAGATCATTTCTTTATCAATTATGGCGATGGAACATTTCGCGATGAGACGGAGAAACGAGGGATCAACGCCTTTCACTCAGGCCGTGCTTTTACATCGATGTTTACCGATTTGGAAAATGATGGCGATTTGGATATTTATGTATCGAATGACACCACCGCCAATCATTTGTATGAGAATGATGGCCAAGGCCACTTTGAAGAAATCGCCTTGTTGACCGGCACCGGCCTGAGTGAACATGGACAAGCGCAAGGCGGGATGGGGCTGGCAATCGAAGATTATAACAATGATTTGCAATTGGATATTGCTGTGGTGAACTACGAAGCGCAATACAACATTCTCTATCGCAATGAAGGGGCTCTTACTTTTTCGGATGTTTCGTTTACCTCAGGTTTTTATGAAGGCAGTGTGCCTTTTGTGAGTTTTGGAATGATCATGGAAGATTTTGACAATGACGGTTGGCGGGACGTACATGTTGCCACAGGCCATGTGTATCCCCAGGTGGATCAAATCAAAGAAAAAAAAGGATACGCCCAATCTGATTTGTTTTACCACAATCAACAAAACGGGAATTTTCGATTGCTGGATACTCAAATAGTATTAAAAGGTGATTACAAAGGAGTTTCACGGGGCAGCGCTTTTTCAGATTTCGATCAAGACGGTGATTTGGATATTGTTGTGAACAATCTTGATTCACGCTTGTATTACTTTGAAAACCAGAGTGAGGTCGATAATTACATTCAATTGGCTTTGCAAAATGAACGGGGGATGCCTGCTTATGGATCACGGGTAACTCTTCAATCTGAAACCCTCACACAAACAAGCGAATTGCGTTCCAGTTCCAGCTTTCTCTCGCAAAGCAGTGCGGTGCTGCATTTTGGATTGGGGGAAGATAAAAAAGTGGATGAACTGCAAATACGCTGGCCGGATGGTTCAAAACAAGTGATAAAAAATATAAAAGCAAACCAACGATTGGCCGTTAAAATGCCGTAACAGGTCAGACACTTGAAGTTAATTCCCCTCCCAAGATTGGGAGTTCGCCGCGGCGGAT
>CAZEZQ010000252.1:6932-7388 GCA_964516245.1 uncultured bacterium
AAAAATATAAAAGCAAACCAACGATTGGCCGTTAAGAAGTCAAATTAACAAGACGATAGATATATTGCTCTTGCAAAGCGAATGAATCAACTTATAGAAAAATGGCCCGGATTGCTCCGGGCCATCATACTAATCATATCAATCAAAAAGAGAGATGTATTAATTAATACAGCATCCATTCTTTGACATTAACAGCATTCCCTACAAACGAATCAAAGGTAAATGTGCCTGCTGACAAGTCTCCGTTTGAGTGAGAAGTAACTGCTACACCCAAGTAAATGGGGTTTTCAAACGTCATCACTGCACTAGAATGTACTTGCTCATCACCATTGGTATCGGTGTAAGTCAAAGTAAATTCATCACCCACACGAGACAAAGTCATGCTCTTATCATGGTCAGCTCCCGCGATTGCAATATCATCAGGTACAGCCTGAGCACTAGCACCGGCTTCCGTAC
>CAZEZQ010000253.1:0-7355 GCA_964516245.1 uncultured bacterium
CCTCAGCTACAACGGCTCGGCAGAAGGGTCCGCCGCTGCTGTAAGGAGGGCGACGTTGCTGTAAGGGCGACGCTCCCACAGAGCCCGCCGCGGTGGAGTCCCAATATTGGGAACGGAATTTATTACAGTTCGATGTTGAAGACTGGGGGTTGTGGCTCTGTTGTTTGATTGGCGTTTACAAATGTATCGAAGCGGTTGTTGCGTAGAAAATTGTCGATTTTTTCCTGAATTTCAACAATTTGAAAGTGGATGGGGCAAGGATTGTTGTTGCCACAATAGCCGCGGCCAAACGGGCAGACCGCTTCGCGGTCTTTGCGTTCAAAGCGCTGAGCAACGTCATAGAAAGTGATTTCGCCCGGCGGCAAGGCGAGGGTGTAGCCGCCGCCGGGCCCGCGAGTGCTGGTGACCAATCCCGCTTGCGATAAGATGGTCAATAGTTTGGCAACAAAGGGTTTGGGCAAGTTTCGTTTCTCTGCAATTTCCATAGAAGAAACCAGAGTCTTGCCCTCATCATACTTGGCGGCAAGATAACTCATGGCGGCGATGGCGTCTTGAGTCGAGCGTGAATACATAATGAACTCATTCTTGTTCGAGAGTCGGCGTATCCCCGCGCAAAATGGGGATTGCTATTTTTAAAGTTACTGTGTAAATCATCATTCCAAAAGCCCATATACCCGCAGTGATTTTCCATTCGATTAAACTAGGGACATATTCAACCAGTTCGTGCAAGGTGCTTGGGATAAAGCCGGGCACGATCAAGCCCATGCCTTTTTCGATCCATATTCCTACAAATGCCAGTATGCACGCGGTGATGAGCCAGCCTTTGTGATCCATGATTTTGGGGTACAAAAAGATCAAGGCCGCAATAATACTGCAAACAAGTGAGGTCCATATCCAAGGGACCAAGGCATTTTGTCCATGCAGACCGAAATAGAGATAAGTGATGTTGCTGACATGGGAACTGCCGGTGTAAAACTCGGTAAAGATTTCAGAGGCTGCCATCAGCAAATTGATGAGAATGGTGACACGGATGATGTTAACCAGAGTATGGATGGGACCGTCGCTAACCCGGAAGCCGGTGACTTTGCGGATAATCTCCAAGGCCAGGATGATGAATGCGGGACCAGATACAAATGCGGAGACCAAAAAGCGTGGGGCAAGCAGGGCTGTGTTCCAAAACGGGCGGCCTCCAAGGCCACAATACAAAAAGGCGGTGACGGTGTGGATGGAGATAGCCCAAACGATGGAGACAAACACAAAGGGGACATACCACTTTGGATCGGGTGTTTTTCCCAAAAAGCGGGTGTAGAGCCAATAGCCGCAGATGTGCAGGTTGAGCAGCAGATAACCATTGAGCACAATTACATCCCAAGTGAGCATTGACATGGGCCAATGGAAGCGGCCGATGAATGGGATCAAATGCCAAAAGCGGTCGGGACGGCCCAAATCGACAGTGACAAACAAGAGGCACATGACGATGGAGGCGATGGCTAAGAGTTCGCCGATTATCACGATGTCGTGCATCTCTTCATCGTGATAGAGATAGGCGGGAATAACCATCATAACAGCCCCAGCAGCCAAGCCGACGAGGAAGGTGAAGTTGGCAATGTAGAGGCCCCACGAAACATGATCTGTCATGTTGGTGAGAATCATGCCTTGAGCCAGCTGTTGCGCCCAAGCGTTGACTCCGACCAGGGCGACGGCGGTTAAGAATGTCATCCACGAATAAAAGAGCAAGGAGCCGTTGGTGGCTTCCATCAATGAGTTCCACAAAAAACGTGGATAACTCTCCCAGTGCGATTCATGATAGGATTCTTGTTGTGCGGCAGTGCTTTCCATTTGTTTGTTTCCCCTTATTCGTCAAAGAAATAGAAAAATTGCGGATCGGTTCCAACATCTTCTTTGAGCACGAAGACGCGTTTGTTTTCGAGCACCCAGCGGATTTCGGAATTGGGATCGAGAATGTTTCCAAAAACACGCGCGCCGGTGGGGCACGCTTCGAGGCAGGCAGGCAGCCGGCCTTCGCGGGTGCGGTGCAGGCAGAAATGGCATTTTTCCATCACGCCTTTGGGCCGCATGCGGTTGGAGAGATAGCCCTGGTTGGGATTAATCTCTTCTTTGGGGATCTCGGTTTCTTTCCAATTGAAGCGGCGGGCATGGTAGGGGCAGGCGGCTTCGCAATAGCGGCAGCCGATGCACCAATTGTGATCGACCACCACGATTCCGTCTTGTTCTTTCCAAGTGGCTTCGACCGGACACACATTGACACAGGGTGGATTGTTGCACTGCTGGCACTGAACCGGCATATAAAAGGTGTCTTCGGTAGGCACCGGATGGTCGTAGTCCACTGTACCTTTCGCGAAATCAATGCTGCCTTTTTTCATCTCGAACACGCGGATATAGGATTCGTTGCTGGGGCGGTCGTGGTTGTTTTCTTTGTGGCAGGCTTCAGCGCATTTGCGGCATCCGATACAGATGCTGAGGTTGAGCGCATAAGCGAAGTGGACATTATCAATCGGTTTGGGATCGTTGATGGTGACATCCACACCGTGTTTGTCTTTGGTTTCTTTCTCCAGGCGATTGATGACCTGCTGCATTTCAGAAGCGCCTAGCTCTTTGTAATGCTTTTGCAGAAATTCATCCACCGAAAGGTCATCGGTCCATTCGGTGATGGGCGCGAGGGCGCGGGCGAAAGCGGCTGCACCTAATGTCGCGCCGAGAGATTTGAGTACCGTGCGCCGGGTGGGTTTTTGGGTTTTGTTCTCTTTTTGATTTTGGCTCATGAATGCCCTCCTTCCGTTTCAACTGTGCCGCCATGTTCATCTGAACGCTGCATGAAGCGGTCATTCGGTCCGGGAGCGGGATGCATTCCTGTATAAGCAGGGGCGTGGGGGTCGTGACAATCCACGCAGTTGTTGCGGTATCGGGGTCCCTTTTCTTGATCCCAATAGCCGGTCATGCCGCCGTGTGAACCGTTTTGATAATCGCGATATTGGGGACCGTGGCACTGGGCACAGAGTCGCATGACCTCGGAGTATTCGACTTTCTGGTTATCGGCCAGGCGAAGGGTGTCGTAATCATCTTGATTGTGGCACGAGAGGCAGGTGAGATCGCCGTGGACGGTGGTGAGATTTTGGTGGAATTCTTTGAGGTTTGAACCATCGCGCAACTGCCGGTTAGGTTCGCGGGTGCTGTGGCAGCTGGAGCAGGAGACAGTGATAGTGCGGCCATCCATGCCGACCACATCGGTTTGCACGCGTGGAGGGCCATTGGGCTTATTAATATGAACGGGCCACGCCGGCCTGACTTGAGGCATTTCTTTCGACTTGGCGAGTTGAATGTCATCTTTGTGTCCGGATTGGGCTAGGCTTAATAGTTGCCAAACCACCAGTACAGGAACCAGCGCCGCGAGTACCAGAATAAGTTTTTGGTAAGCCCTTGATGGTGTCACGATTGCTTCTCCTTTAAGGATTTATGTTGTAACTTAAATGATTTCAGTATATTGATGGGTCAAACAACGCGACCCAACCTATGAGTTGTTACATTTAAATGTTATTCATTGCATCTACAATACATGTTTTTTTGTAAAATTCAAGAATAAACGATAAATTTATCTTGAATTCTTTTGAAAAATCTGTATTATGTATGCAATATAAAAATAGAGGAGCCGAAAAATGCCGATTAGTGGACTGGTTTTGACACTCAATCGAGAAGAATCCAACCAAGATGAGGCTCTTTCTATGATCAAACAGTCGGATCAGATCATGCTTGGACCCATTAGTGGACAAAAAGTACCTGCTGTATTGGACACGCCGAATAAGGATGAAAACAAGAAGAGCCTGAGATGGTTGGAGTCATTGCCGGGGATACACCACATCGATGTGGTGTATGTGTCGCTGGAAGAGGATTCTGACGAAGTGGATAAGCAATCAACCTTTGAGAATAAAACAGAAGCAGGGGGAGACCGATTATGAATGCGAAAGTTCAATTTACCGAGCACGGACAAGGGATCACAAAACAAAATCTAAGCCGCCGCTCGATGATGAAGTTGGCGGCGATGGCCGCGGCCACGGCGGTGGCGAATCCAAGCAGCGGGGCGGTAACCACGCCGGATATCCCTGGAGTGACATGGGAAAAAGCGCCTTGCCGGTTTTGCGGCACCGGCTGCCATGTGCAGGTGGGGGTGAAGGATGGAAAAGTTTCGGCGATTGCCGGGGATCAAAAAGCTGCGGTCAACAAAGGGCTTTTGTGTGTGAAAGGTTATCACGTCGGCAGCATTTTGTATGGCAAAGACCGTCTGACGCAGCCGCTCTTGCGCAAAAACGGGAAACTGGAGCCGATTGAGTGGGATGAGGCGATTAATATTGTTTGTGACCGGATAGAGGCGCATCCAGAGCGTTTTGCGATATACGGCAGCGGCCAGTGGACGATTCCAGAAGGGTATTCTTGCCAGAAATTTATCAAAGGTGGGTTGAGCAATAATAATATCGACCCCAACGCCCGATTGTGTATGGCTTCGGCGGTGACCGGCTTTTTGGCGACCTATGGCGTGGATGAACCAGCGGGGTGTTATCAGGACCTTGACCATTGCGATGTGTTGATTATGTGGGGAAATAACCCAGCGGAGATGCATCCGGTGTTGTTTTCGAGAGTGATTGACCGGCGATCCAAGGGTGAGGATGTATTGTTGATCGATATGGCCACCCGGCGCACACGCACAACAGAACATTGCCAGCATTATCTTGAATTCAAACCGCAAACTGATTTGGCAATCGCGAATGGGATCGCACATTTGTTGATTAAAAACGGAACGTATAACAAAGAGTTTGTAGAAAAATACACTCACTTTCGACAGCCATCCGACCCCCCCGCCTTGTTCGGGGCGGAGATGAGTTTTGAAGAGTTCAAGAAATCAGTTGAGAAATATACACCAGAGTATGTAGAAGAACTTTCGGGTGTGCCAGCGGATAAGATTCGTATGTTGGGAGACATCTTTGGAGACCCGAACAAGCGAATCACCAGTTTGTGGTGTATGGGGATGAACCAGCATACGCGGGGTACGGCGATCAATTGCCTGGTGCATGGCATCCACCTGCTGAGCGGGCATTTTGGCCGTCCTGGAGATGCGCCCACCAGTTTGACCGGCCAGCCCTCGGCCTGTGGAACGGCGCGGGAAGTGGGAACGTTGGCGCATGCGCTGCCCGGTGGCCGTTTGGTGGCAAAGGAAGAGCACCGCAAAGATGCAGAAGTCTATTGGAATTTGCCGGAAGGAAGAATTGATCCAACTCCCGGTGCGCATACGGTCAAGATGTTTGAAAAGTTTTGCACGCCAACCAGCGAAGGCGGAGACATTGATACGGTCTGGGTGCAGGTGACCAATCCAGGCCAAACGCTGCCCAATTTGCACAAACTGTTTCGGCCCAAAAAAGGGTTGGAAGACAAGTTTTTGATTGTGTCTGAAGTGTATCCAACTGCGACCACTGAACTGGCAGACTTGGTATTGCCTGCGGCAATGTGGGTGGAAAAGAACGGCATCTACGGAAATTCGGAGCGGCGTACCCAGCAATGGTTTAAGATGGTGGATCCCCCCGGCCAGGCGCGTGATGACGTATGGATGGTGATAGCGGTGGCGCGGCGTTTGTATGAACGTGGGTTTGCCGGGATGAAAGATAAGGATAGGAATTTCATTTTTGCCATCAAAGATGATCAAGGCAATGAAGTGCCCATTTGGAAATGGGATCATTATTACGACGTGAATGTCGATAAGCATTTGTTTGAAGAGTACCGCCAGTTTTCTTATCTAAAACACAAAGATTTGGCGCCGTATGAAGTGTATGTGCAAGAGCGCGGGCTGCGATGGCCAGTGGTGCAGCAAGACGATGGAACGTGGCGGGAAACCCGGTTCCGCTTTGCGGCGTTTGATGACCTGTATGTGGAAGAGGGGAAGAAATTCGATTTTTATCACTCCACCACCAATGATGGCCGGGCGCAGATTTGGTTTCACCCATACGAAGCGCCGCCTGAAACGCCGGATGATGAGTTCCCATTTTGGTTGTGTACGGGACGTGTGCTGGAACATTGGCACACGGGAACCATGACCATGCGGGTGCCGAAGTTGGCCCGCGCGATGCCGAACGCGTATGTGGAAATGCATCCGGAAGACGCCGCGGAGCGAGGCTTTCAAAACGGAGACATGCTGCTGGTAGAAACCCGCCGGGGTGTAATGAAGCTGCCGTTGTGGCTGGAAGGACGCGGGACCCCACAGCGCGGCCAGATTTTCGTACCCTTCTTTGATGAGCGTTTGCTGATCAATGAATGCACGTTGGATGCGCATGATCCATTTTCCAAACAGCCGGATTATAAGAAGTGTGCCGTACGGGTCAGCCGCGCTATGGAAGGGGAGGCGCAGCGATGAATCAGCAGGATATTGGTAATATTTTCACATTTCGAAAATTGGCCAACGTATTTCTCGCGACTGTGATTGGCTGCGCGTTTGCCGGGTTTTTCGTGGGAGTGACAGAAGAGCATAAACCTGTTCTTCCAGAAGAAGATCGAATTACAGAAAAAAAACCATTGATAGGCAAAGTGGAACCGGCGGTGAGTTACACGGAATTAAGAGAGTTGGAGCGGGGACCTAACAAAGATTGGTCATCGCATCTCAAGACCTTGGAGTATGAGATTCCCAGTGTGACAGATACAGTACCGACGCCGGAATTGCAGCAAAAGCTGGCCGCGTTGGAAGAGCGGGCCTCACGGCGCGCATATCATGGCGCACCGCCGATGGTGCCACATGGCATTGACCAGCGGAGCAGTGAAAGCTGTTTGGTGTGCCATGGAAGGGAAATGCGAATTGAGGGACAAATCGTGCCGAAGATTTCGCATCCCCATTATCAGAATTGTTTACAATGCCATGCGGAAATGCAGAATTTTGTTTTGGGAGCGCCGCCGAAATTGGCCAGCAATGCATTTGATGGATTGGATTCACCTGTGGAAGGCAGCCGGGCCTGGCCGGGGGCCCCGCCCACGATGCCCCATTCGACCCACATGCGCAATGATTGCCAGAGTTGTCATGGGGTGAATGGAAGGCTGGGGCTGCGCACGACCCACCCAGAACGGCGGCAATGTTTGCAGTGCCATGCGCCTTCAGCCGATTTGGACCAGCAGCCGAAGTTAAAACGGCCGCCTGTGTTTGCTGCGTTTGCCCAGGAGAACCCGTGAAGTATTTTGTAAAAGCCATGTATTGGCTTGAACTTTCACCTCCCTTTAAATCCAATGTCATTAACTTAAGGGGGTTGCTGTTAGGAGGGCGAGGCTCCCGCCGAGCCGGTTTCTCGTTCAAGCGGCTCATCAGGAGA
>CAZEZQ010000254.1:0-7342 GCA_964516245.1 uncultured bacterium
TTTTTTGGAGCGCAGGTCATAGACGCGCCTTGGTGGGCGTCCTCGCCTACAACAATATACACTGCAGTTTAGATACGTGAGTTACTATATATTGTATGGTCATTTTCTGGATCGGATTTTTTACCGATTCGTCATAGGAACATATCTATCCATAAAAAGTAGGAATGGTAGGAAAATTCATGCAATTGCAAAAAGAGAGAAATGAAGGATCAATAGGAAAAGCGTATTCACTACGGCGGATAAGCCGCTTGAACGTAAAATCGGTTCGAAGAAGCCACTACTCCCACAATGTCATTACCTTAAGGGATTTTGCAGTGAGGAGGGCGAGGCTCCTGCCGAGCCGGGCTCTTGTTTAAGTAAATTTCAACAAGCAAAATTTATAATTTGATCTTAAGTTAATGACATTGACTACTTCCACTTAAAATAATGACATCGATTTAAGTACACCCTTCCCATCAAGGCAGGCAATATCAACAAGAAACTTGTAGCATGTTTAGCGGTACGCTGTTCCCCCTCTCCCTCTGGGAGAGGGTTGGGGTGAGGGGGCTTACGATTCACATTCAAACCATCCGAGAACAGTATTTCACAAGAGAAAATAAACAAACCCTTTCATTCATGAAATTCTAATCAAATATATTTGAATTTTCATAAATGTAGGGGCAGGCCCCAGTGCCTGCCCCGAATGCTGATGATATTATATGAAAATCAATTCTGAGAAACAAACCCTCAAGAATCTACCCCCCCAATTCAATCAAGGGGCTTCATACTCCCCAAACACTTGAATGGTCCCAATACCGGCCGGTACTGTAACTGTCGCTGTGGCTTCTCCATTTTGGTCGACGGGCGTAGTTTCGACCAAAATGATTTCTCCAGCAGAAGTGATCCGCGCCATCAATACCGTACCTTCGGGGATAGTTTGTGTTGTTACTTCCACCGTTATAGGCCCGGCTTCAGTGAAAATTACATCCGGTGAATTGGTGTTGCCCGTCGGATTCAAGGGGACAACTTGCCCCGCGATTGATGTAATTGTAATGGTTCCTAGGTCTTGAAGGTCTACAGAAATTGGAGGGGCCGCCGTATTCAATGGATCAATCGTGCCGGAAACATTCACAAAAAACGCTTCTGTGCGAATTCGGCCATTTGGCCGCGCAACTAAATTGCCTCCTCCTTCAATGCGATTGGCCACCAACCGTATCGCTCCACCAGAACCGAAACCTCCTATAGTCCCTTGACTGCTTCGATTCCCCCGGTCGGCATTGATTGTGCCTTTGATAAGGATTTTATCGGAGGAAGCAATCAATATTGCGCCTCCACCTCCTCCACCATTGCCACCATTACTGGTAACGCGGGAAGAACCGCCTCCACCACCGGACCCCCCAATCAATGGATTGATAAGACGATTCCCATAAGCAGATCCTCCACGGTCACCTGATCCAGGAGATCCATAACCACCATTGCCTCCATTTTGGTTGTCTTCGGCTCCAGGGGCGCCGCCTCCTGGACCTCTTCCGGGTGTGCCTGCAAAACTACCACTTACATCCTGCCGCCGGCCGCCAAGGCCACCGGCAAATCCACCGGGGCCACCGGGTGCTTCATTGCCGGGGTTGATATCTGTTGTGGCATCCGATCCTTTAACGCTTACGCTTCCATTAATTCTCACTTCACCGGTTGCTAACCAAATTACGGGTGAGTTCGATTCATTTTTCTTGAATGACAGTGCCACGCCGGAAGGGATGGTGATAGTAGAGTAATTCCAAATTCCCGAGGGTTTTTCGGCCATATCGAGTAGGGGGTCCGGCTGTGTTTGATTGGGCTTTTCCCAATCGCCGCCATCCCAAACCCATGTTGTATTGTCGATTGACCCCCTATTTCCACCGAATAACACAGCTTCGTTTTCTTGTGAGTTGTAGGCGAATCCATGAGCATTCCGAAGACTTGGTTTTTGTGAGACAGACTTAGCAGTCCAGTCAAATCCATCCCAACTCCACAATTGGTTGTCTCCGCTGATTCCACCGAACATGAGTACCTCTTGATTGGCCGTGTCGTATACCATTTTGTGTAGATAGCGGGGAGATGGAGAATTTTCAGGAAAAATTCGCGTCCAAGTGTCATTTTGATATTCCCAGGTTTCATTATTGGTGCTGAACCCTCCAAATAAAACGATTACTTGGCGTGCTTGATCGTATGCTAGAGAAAGAAGGCGCCTAGCTGATGGAGAGTTGGCTGGAGACAACTGGGTCCAATTGGTTCCATCCCACACCCAGGTGTCGTTTTCATTTTGGCCATCGGTTCCTCCAAATAAGACCACCTGTTGGTTCTCCGTATCATAGACCATCGCATGTTGCTCACGTGCAGAAGGAGAGAGTTCAGGTACGATCTGTGTCCAATCAGTGCCGTCGAATTCCCAGGTATCTCCAAGAATAACGTTGTTGCTGCTTCGCCCACCAAATAGCACAAGAACATTACGGTTTGAGTCATAAGCCATTGCATGGTCGAAGCGTGCTGGAGGGAGAGTTTCTGTTTCAATTTCTGTCCATTTCACTTGATCCCATTCCAAAAGGCTATTGTAAAACGTGCTGCTAAATCGTCCACCAAATAAGAGAATTCGATTATTTGGTGTATCGTATACCATATCACCTCTTTCCCGTGGAGCCGGTGGAGAATAGAAAAGCAATTCACCGTCTTCACCGGACGAACCGCTCGAAAACACATTCTGTCCAATGGCTGCAGGTATAGGGAATGACGATGTTAAAAAACAAAATATGGCAATGAATAGGAAAGGGGAAACGTATTTCATGATAGTATCTCCATGTCATTTATTGATTTTCAAAGCTAATAATGGGTGAAACGATAAAAAAGATTCCTTCTTCTTCCATCAGACGAGCGTTGAGGTAACTTACAGCAGACGAAGCCGCAAACTGCTCACTCTCCGTTTCAGCAAGCAAAGCATTGATGTAACTGACACTTGTCGAAGCCGCAAAACGCTCACTCTCCGTTTCAGCAAGCAAAGCGTTGATGTAACTGACACTTGTCGAAGCTGCAAACCGGGTTCCTTCTGATTCATGCACTTGAGCGTTCAAGAAGTGCACGGGTTTGGATTTGGCAAGAATCATTGGCCGAATATCGCCATCGTTGGCATCGGTATTCATTGCCAATTCATCCACATCGGCAAACCCATCTTCATCAGTATCAATTAAAAAAGGATCAGTCCCCTGCCGAATCTCTTCTCCATCGGAGACGAAATCGAGATCTGCGTCTTCGTCTCCATCAAGAATCCCGTCCCGGTCCGTGTCTGGATTATTTAAAGCCGTTCCCATCACGACTTCTCCCCGGTTGGAAAGGCCATCACGGTCTGCATCTTCATCGCCATCAAATATACCATCGTTGTCTGTATCATTGTCTTCCGGATCGAGACTGATGAGAGATTCCATAAAATCCGGCAAGCCATCGTTATCGGTATCCAATAACGTGACTACATGATATTCCCCCAGACTGACAGAAGTGGTATCAGGGAGTTGGACAATCAAAGGCCCAGTCTCGGCATTTTGCGGTATTTCAACAGTTAACAATGTAGGAGCGGCTTGGATGATTGGCGCGATTAAACCATTTATCGTCACAGAAAAATTATCTTTTTCCTCGGGGGGGATGTTCCGGCCAACGATGTTAAATTGTGAACCGGGAAAACCATAATCCGGATAAAATCCCAAAAATTGTACCCCACTCAAACGGACCTGATTGGTTCCTTGAATGCGGTTCCCTACTGCATCGTATTGATATTCAGAAGTGGTTTGTTCTTGAGCCATAATGGGTTGTGAAAAAACCATGAACAATACAATCCATACTACAACAGAATTGATGAAAACATACTCAAAGAAATTACACTTTGTATTTTTGTATATAATATTATTAATATACATTTTCAATTGTATTCCATTCCATAAAAAGAAATTTTTAGAACCAATCTTCAAGCAACTGTCTATCCACAATTATCATCATTCCTTCTTAAAATCATGGAGATGGGTTGTTCGTTCTCGCTGGGGTGCTGGTTGAAGTATTTGAAGATGCAGGAATGATTTCAATAGAATTATTCCATGGATCATAAATAATTGTTGGATCATTGGGATTATTAGACGTCGCTTTCCCCCATTGATGAGGCAATGGAAACCTCCGCCCCTGCCATTCAAAATTCCAATTATCGTCATACTTGTTTTTTAATAATTCGTTAGTTGCTTCATCAAATTGTTCACCACACCCTAAATAGGGTGAACCAATACGGCCTCCTGTAGCATCGTGGGCCGATCGGGAAATATTATTTAAGGGACCACCATCCCTCCTTTGTCCATTGTTTGTCATTTGATCTACGACTCGATCGAAAGTATCTTTGATTTTCTTTACATCCGCTTCACTCAATCCAAATGAATCAATTAAATTGATCGGATTGTTGCTTGCATATAAATAGAAATTTGGCCCTCCGGCCAATTGGATAGGGTCTTCTGTAATAAACCGGCCTATTGCCGCATCATAAAAACGGCTTCTTAGATAATACAACTCGCTTTCCCAATCCAGTTCCCTGCCAATATAAGTGAAAGGTTGAATTTTGTTGGAACCATCCGTAGATAAATACTCACCAAATGAACCATAACGATTTACAGATGCAATCTCACCATCGGTATTGGATAAAGAAAGAGGACTGCTCAATTGATCTTGATGATAATATTGGCTTTGATTGTTAGGCGGATTCAATTCTCTGATTGACAAGGGTTCATCCACACCAGGACCGTGTGTGTATCTTCGCGCCGGCCGGTTGAATGTCTGTATAATATCGAATTCCGCAATCAAATCTTCCACATCATACACATACCTCGTAATCACTCCATTGATTTTTTTCTGAATCCGCCTGCCGAGTGCATCGTATGTGTATTCTGCTTCTAGAACAGCCTCTGGATTATCCACACCATGTTGAACAGAATATTGAACCAAACTTCCTTCTGAATTGTATTGATAGTGATGTGTAACTGGATTACTTTTTGAAGATTTTTGAATCAAATTGCCTTCATTGTCATAGGTGTAGTCAAATTCATTATCAGAAACCAAGCGATTGGCTTCATCATACACAGAATTGACTTCAACTAGATTCGCTCCATCAAGGGTGGGAAATTCGGTATGAATCAAACGGTTTTGTGAATCATACTCATAATGATATTGTTGAATTTGATCATCAAATTGTATGGTTCGTTCCAAAATATTTCCATTATTATCATAATCCGAGTATATTACTTGGGCGAGATTGGGTTCAACTTGAGTGCCCCAAGTAATGCTGGAAATCAGCCCCGCAGCATCATAAGCAATACGATTGACCGTTCCATTCGGAGCCTCGGTTTGGATGCGGCGGTACAACCCATCGTATGTGAAATTCCAAGTTTGATTGTCTGGATTGGCCAAAGAAACAAGACGGTCCAAATTATCGTACGTATACTGGTAGGTGGCGCCGAAATCATCGGTCATGCTTGTTCGATTGCCGGCGCTGTCATACGTATATTGAATTCCATAATGTAAATCTTGAGTAAACGGTTCATCTTCTTCAAAGTGATACCTCATCGCCGCATTGGTCATTCGGCGCAAAGAATCATAATTGAAGAAAAGAATGCTGTTTGGATTTTCCGCTTCAATGATATTCCCCATGGCATCATATTCGTAGGTAGTCATGATGCCTTCATCCTCAAGCGTTTTTTGAATGAGTTGATGGGCATCGTCATATTCGAAAGAGACTACTTCCCCATTGCGGTTAATCTTTCGCATGAGGTTCCCTTCCGGGTCGTATTCGTAGCGTTGAACGTTCCCGTTGGGGTCGGTTTGCTGAAGCAATCGATTTAAAGCATCGTATTGAAAAGAAATCGATTGATTGTTTTCAAATGTGATTTGATTCAAATTAAATCCAGAACAATTGCAGTCTTCATTCTGATACGATAAAACTATCTCTCCGTTATTAGGATTGATTATTTTCGTCACCCGGTTGATGGCATCGTATTCATTGCGTGAAGTATTTCCATTTGGATCGGAGTAAGAAATCATATTTCCTACAGCATCGTACTCAATCGCAGTTGTGTTCCCTAGTGGGTCTACAATCGCCGTCACATTGCCATGCTCATCATATGCAAATTGAATGGTATGACCTTCCGCATCCGTCACAGAAGTCATTAAACTTGGAAAACGAGTATCATTATATTCAAATGTGGTGGTATGATTTCCGGCATCCACTATGGAGGCCAGTGTTCCATTCTCGTTATAAAGAAATTGTCTTAATTGTCCTTTTGGGTCTTCAATACTCGATTGTAAATCAAAGGGTCCTTGATACTCCATCCGCCAGACGGCATTGATACTATTCTCACGAATCAGAGTGAGATTGCCATTTTCATCGTACTCCATATTTGCTTCAGAACCGTTGGGACGTTTCTTAAATATGCGAAAACGATTATCGTCATACCGGTATTCAGTCACCCGGCCTAAGTTGTCTTCCGTTCGGATGGTGTCTCCCATTTCGTCTGCAATATGAAACCAACTGGATCCCTTTCCATCGATATAAACATCTACGGGTTCATCCACAACCGGGATGGGATTTTGCAATGTTCCCTTCCCCATTGCAACGGCTGTTGCGGCTTCACCTAGCAGAACGCTAGGCTCATACGACCGAGTCCGCAATTCCGTTTGATCCAAACCAAAGGCTTTGGCTTGAATAATACGCCCGTTTTCATATGTATATTCAAACCGTTCACCGCGGGAACTGCTTTGAGTGGTCATCAAATGGTTATCATCATAAACGAAATTCCGTTGAGTTCCCGAAGGCAATGTCATTGAAACCAAATTGTTGTTACCGTCGATCTCAAATGTTGTTACACGGCCAACCGAATCTGTAATCCGGCTTAATTTTCCGTTTGTATACTCCAAATTTGTTTCATACCCTGTTGGAGAAACAATACGGGTAAGCAGCCCATTGGAATAATGGTATGTGTTTTCGAGGCCATAGCGGTCAACGGTACGTTGAATTCGTCCGTTGGGTGAGAAATAGTGCTGTTCGCCATCTTGAAACGTACGAACGAAACTACCATCACCTTGCCGCTGAAGTGGATTCACTTCACCGGGCGGCCCTTGATAATTAATTCCATCCTCATCCGGTTCGAAAAGTCGAAAATCTCCATTGCCGTATACAGCCAATACACAACCATCTGGATCAAAATAAAGACGGGGTTCATTCAGAATCGACCAGCCTGCTCCATAGGGATTTTCAGTATAATTCAGTAATACGACTCGCCCTTCAATTGGATTGCTGCGCAATGGGGTGAGT
>CAZEZQ010000255.1:0-7321 GCA_964516245.1 uncultured bacterium
GGTGTTAAATCAAGTTCCAATAAGGATTCTCAAATTTACACCCGCTCGTATAATTTTATGGAGATCAAATAAGGTATTCTTCTATGGTAGATCCATCCAACGCACGCCGCTTTTTTCACCATCATCCCGAAGGCCGGGCCATTATGGTCTCTTTGCTGGTGGGAATTTTGATCGTCATCACCAAAATCGGCGCGTTTGCCTATTCACAGTCAGTCTCCATCCTGGCGGATATGTTGGAATCGTTGGTGCACAATGTGGCAGTGGCGTTCGCCGCGTATTGCGTCTGGTTTAGCCAGTTTCCCGCTGACGAAACCCATTTATACGGCCACCGTAAAAGCCGCTTTCTTTCGTCTGCCGTCGAGGGTTCGCTGGTATTCCTGGCCGGGCTTCTGATTCTTATCAATGCCACGCTGGCTTTGACCTCAGACCATGAATTGGCCGACGTGGGTAAGGGAACCGCACTCGCTGTGCTAGCGGCGATCTTGAATAGTTTGTTGGTCTGGTTTCTTTTCCGCATTGCCCGGCAAGAAAATTCCATCATCATACGGGCCAATGCGGTGCACATTATGTCTGATATAGTGACTACCGCCGTGGCCATCGGCGGCGCCGGTTTGGCGTATCTGACCCATCTCATCTGGATCGATATCCTGGTGGCGTTCATGGGAGGAGTGTATATCTCACACGAAGGCTGGCAATTGGTGAGAGAATCGATGACTGGATTGATGGACGAAGCCACTCCCGAAGTCAACCAGAAATTGCGCGAACTCTTAAACCGCGAATGCCGCGAACACAATTGGAGCTATCACGCCCTGCGCCACCGCACCGAAGGCGACCTGATTTGGGTGGAACTCCATTTGGTGTTTAACGAAACCATTTCATTAAAACAAGCACACGACGAAGCCTCCTACCTTGAAGCAATCGTCCAACAAGAATTCAATGAAGATATAGAAATCATAACCCATCTCGAACCCAATAACGAATTAAGGCAGAAACTAAGGGAAAACGATTAATTTGAGGGATATTTTTATTACAAGATAATCCAGCAAAAAGTCTTTTTTGGAGCGCAGGTCATAGACGCGCCTTGGTGGGCGTCCCCGCCTGCAACAACATATAGCGCAGATTGGATACCCATGTTACTATATATTATGTAACCGTTTGATAGATCAGACTTTTTGCCGGTTCGTCAGATATGTTATTGGCTTTTAATTTCACTTTAAGTTGTTTACTGGTTAAAACATTTTGAAATCAGTCTGCACTCACAAAAGATGTTCCGTCTTCCCACAATTTTACAAAAGATGCTTTTAAACGCTTATTTGCTTTTCCTCCTCTGAACTCAGCAATAGCATCGCCTTTCGCTTTTTCCCGCTCCAAGAAAAGAACAAAACGTTCCAGTAGAATGGCAAGGCAATAATGGTATGGATCATACCGCCAAGTGGTATAGGTTTCACGATGGTTCTACCTCAATACCAATAAGGAAACGATTCACTAAATGGTGTATAAACAGAGCAAAAGTATACCATTTCCCTTAAAACTACACCATTTATTACTAATCAGTGCCGGCAAAGTAGGCGTGGCGTACGAAGACACTCTCACCTACGGAAGGATTACAGGGGGTGTCGTTGCTTCAACACAGTCTGCACTCTCCACCACACACACCCTTGTCCCTTTCCGCAAACAGGTTGGGTCTAAAACGATATCGCCGGGAACTGTGGTCATAAGCATGCAACGTTCTAAAATTTTGGAGTTTGTTTGGATAACACAAAAATTATCCCTTGACCTTTTAAATAATCTCAAATATTCGTACGTGGAACAACTGGAAAATCATCTAAATACATTTTGACCCTTCCCATTTCATGAGGAAGGAATGAAAAAGAAAATTCTTTCAAAGATTTTTGATTTTCGTTTTCCCTGCCCAATACCTACCCTATTGTTTGATTTTCCCTGAATTTTGCTATAATCAAGTTTCAAAACATTTACAATGGAGACGAAATGATGAACATTCGACGCTTTGCCATCACTTTTACTTTGTTCTTTGGCATACTGTTTACTTCTTCTTTACCGCAAACAGCTGCAACAGAGAATTTTGATCTTTCCCTCAACGCCGAAAAGACATACCACCCCATTTCCGAATACATCTACGGCCAGTTTATCGAGCATTTGGGCCGCTGTATTTATGGGGGCATTTGGGCCGAAATGCTGCAAGACCGCAAGTTTTATTACCCCATCACCGATGAGTTTGATCCATATCGAACCGTTGAAGATCGGGGTTATTTTCAAGGAGGCAAATATCAGATATTGGACAGTTCGCCTTGGCGAGTCGTAGGCGGGGTTGGAATCGTGGAAATGAGGTCCGCAAACTCATTTGTAGGAAAACACACCCCCGAAATTTCCCTCTCTGGTGGAAGAGCCAGTGGAATTGAACAAGGTGATTTGGCGGTTGAAAACCGGAAATCTTACACCGGCCGCGTGATTCTTTCAGGAGAGGCAGAAGCCGCGCCCATCGAAGTGCAATTGATCTGGGGTGATGGTGCGGACGGCCGTGAAACCTTCACCGTGAGCGAATTGGACAACCAATACCGCACGTTTCCCTTTGTATTCACCGCCAAAGCCACCACCAGCGACGCCCGTTTGCGCATTGTCGGGAAAGGGGAAGGAACCTTTCGCATTGGAACCGTTTCTCTGATGCCCGCAGACAATGTGGAAGGCTTTCGCCCGGATACTTTGAAACTCATGAAAGAACTGGATTCCCCGGTCTACCGCTGGCCCGGCGGCAATTTTGTCAGCGACTACAATTGGAAAGACGGCGTAGGTGAACGTGACCTACGGCCGCCGCGCAAAAATCCCGCCTGGACGGGAATTGAACCCAACGATGTGGGCATCCATGAATTTATCCGCCTGTGCGAACTGTTGGATAGCGAACCCTTTATCGCAGTCAACACCGGTCTTGGTTCGGTCGAACTGGCCGCCGGCCAGGTGGAATATTGCAACGGATCCACCGAAACCGCGATGGGCGCCTGGCGCGCCAACAATGGCCATCCCAACCCCTTCCATGTGAAATGGTGGGCGATTGGCAACGAGATGTATGGCGATTGGCAACTGGGCCATATGCCGCTCAAAGATTATGTTAAAAAACACAATCGCGTAGTCGAAGCCATTCGCAAAGTCGACCCCAACGCCAAAATGATCGCGGTCGGCAGCGTGGGTGAGTGGAGCCGTACCATGATGCAAGTCTGCGCCGGCCACATGGATCTGATCAGCGAACACTTGTATTGGAAAAACAAAGAAGATTTGGTGGAACACGTGCGCCAGCCAGTCGAAGGCATTAGGCGGGTGGCCGAGGCCCACCGGCAATACCGCAAAGAACTGGATAGCCTGCAGGGCAAAGACATCCAAATTGCGCTGGATGAATGGAACTATTGGTATGGCCGCTATATCTACGGTGAACTGGGCGTGCAATATCACTTGCAGGATGCGCTGGGCATCGCCGCCGGGCTGCACGAAATGTTTCGAAATTCAGATATGTACTTCATGGCCAACTACGCTCAAACCGTGAATGTGATCGGCGCCATTAAAACCAGCAAAACCGATGCGGTGATGGAGACCACCGGCTTGATCCTGAAAATGTACCGCAAGCATTACGGCCAAATTCCCATTGAGATCGAGGGCGTGCCAGAACCCTGCGACGCGGTGGCTGCATGGACCCAGGACCGCAAGGCCATCACGGTTGCCGTAGTCAATCCAACCGAGACCGCCCGAACATTCAACTTGAATGTGGATGGAGCCGATCTATTCAATCAAGGCGATATGTGGTTCATCACCGGAAACGACCGCATGGTTCACAATGAACCTAATGAACCAATGAATGTGGAAATTCAGCACCAAAAAGTGTCAGAGATCAACCAGGGAGTTTCTATCTCTCCCCTAAGCGTGTCATTGATAAAAGTGAACGTGAGTGAATAAGTGTAAGGTGGGTCAGGCTGTTTGACTCATCATTGAACTTGACAGTCGAGATAATAATCTGAAGTCTTCGAAGGCAGATCGCTTAATGAAGTTTTACAAGATAGAAATTCAACCCAATAAAACACTCCAGTCGACTGTGAAAAGGAGCGCGCTGTGTTTAACCTTTTGACATATCAGGATAGGATTATTGTCTATCGACGAGCCAAAATGTAAATTTTCATTATGAAACCAAAAATCTACATCGAAAATTCCATTATCAGTTATCTCACAGCTGAACCAAGCCGTGAAATCGTCACTGCTGCTCGACAGGCATTGACCCGGCAGTGGTGGAATAAAAAACGGTTCGAATATGAACTTTACATTTCCGAGTTTGTTGTCTCAGAAGCAGGTGCAGGTGATCCAGAAATGGCATCTAGGCGTCTTGAAGCACTCAAGGGTATTGCAGAAATAGAACTGACCGAAACAGCTGTAGAATTTGCTGATATCCTTGTCAGTGAAGGACCGCTCCCTCAAAAGGCAGCTCTCGACGCCTTGCACATTGCAGTAGCAGTGAGTGGTGGGATAGAATATCTACTAACCTGGAATTTTGCGCATTTAGCCAACGCAACAATACGAAACCAAATCGAGCGAAAATGTCGTTCAAAGGGTTTTGAGCCGCCAATCATCTGCACACCAGAAGAACTGTTGGGAGAATAACGCAATGAACCAAGACAACATCATCAAAGAAGTCCGTACCTTGCGTGATAAATTGGCCTCACGGCACAACTATGATGTTCGTGCGCTGTTTGAGGAAGCCAAGAGAAACCAGCAAAAAAGTGAACGGAAGGTCGTCAAGCTGTCACCCAAGCGATTGGAGACTGTACCCGGTGAATAAGCTCCGTAGATGGGTTATGCTTTTTGACCCATCTACAAGCCGTTAGGAGGGCGAGGCTCCTGCCGTGCCGCAAATGCTTCACTAAGGAACATTCAACTCAATTGGAGTTTATTATGACCACCACCACAAAACGCTACACTGTCAAACGTTTAAGCGAAGTGGAAAAAGAACAAAGCACCTGCGGATTTCGCCAGCGCTTGTTCAGCAAAGAAGACGACACCCCCGCTTTCTTTCATCTGGTAAAAATCACCGAATCGAAAGCCCATTACCACAAACGCGCCACCGAGTTTTATTACGTGTTGGAGGGCGGCGGAGAAATGACTGTCGACGGCGAAACCTTCCCCATCGGCCCCGGCACTATAGTCAAGCTAGATCCCGGCTCGGTGCATTCCTCCAAAGGCGACCATCTGGTGATGGTGGTGGGTGTTCCTGATATTGCTGAGGATGATATCTTCTTCCCTGAAGAGTAGGGTGGGCTCAAAGCGAATTCGCCGTTCAAAATTCGCGTAGCCCACCATGAATCAACCACCACGCAACGCCGCAATCCTCTCCTGCACCGTCGGGTGTGAATAATGGAAAAAACTATACCACGGATGGGGATAGGGGTTGCTGAGGTTGGCGCTTTCAAGCGTTTGCAGCGATGTGATCATCGGTTCGCTTTCTTCCATCATCTCGGCAGCGTAGGCATCGGCTTCGTATTCATATTTTCGTGAAAGCAGATTTTCCAACGGGGACAGCCAAAACAGAATCGGCGAAGCGAACAACATCACCACCACCAAGCCCTGCACAAAACGGTCGGTGGTAAACCCAAAGGGCTCAACCAACCAGGCCGCGTCGACAAACAACGACACCAAATACAATTCGATCCCCAATAATACGCAACTCCACGCCAGCATTTTGGGGATATGCTTTTTCTTCAAATGCCCCATCTCATGCGCCACCACTGAGGTCAATTCTTTTTCACTTAATTGGTCGATCAATGTATCGAACAACGCAATTTTGCGAAACTTGCCCATGCCGGTGAAAAAAGCGTTGGAATGTTTGGAACGTTTGCTGCCATCCATCACCTCAATCGAACGAAAGGCCACCCCCGCTTTTTCGGCAATGGTACGAATCGAATCGCGCAGCGAACCTTCGGGCAAGGGGGAAAACTTATTGAACAACGGCAGGATCACCAACGGCCCCAGGAAAAACATGATCAGCTGATACGCCAAGATCGCGCCCCAGGCCCACAGCCACCAGTTTGCCCCGGCCCATTGCACCAGGAACAACAGGAACACAATGAAGGGGTAAATCAAAATCAACACCACACACAGCATCTTAAAACGGTCGCTCCACCAGATGGCTTGGGTGGAGGTGTTAAACCCGAATCGTTCTTCCAACACAAATTGCCGATACCAATCAAAGGGCAATGAAATCACACCGGAGAGAATCGACAAACCAAACAGGTAGGCCCCCTCCGACCAGAAGCTCTGGCCCAGCAGACCCATCGTCCATGCATACAACATGGGCAGAACTTTGGCGAATACCACCGCAATCAACACCATGGTGGCGAAGGTGGTCTCCACCCGCAGCAAACGGCTTTTGGCAGTAGTGTAATTCAATGTTTTTTGCGCCGACTCGGCATTCTCTTCATTTTGTTTTGAGTTCTGCAAATGCTCTGCCGCATGCGAGAGGTTAAGCCGTTCCAACACAATAAACCCCGCCCAGCGCAATACAACCAATACGGCAAAAACGATCAATACAAGTTCCACTAGTACCTCACATGATTTTATGATGAATTGTTTTCTTCATTATTGAATCGAAGATTGGATCAAACAAGGATCATATATCAATTCATTTATCGATTGACCTTTGATATGATTCAAAACGGATAGCAATATAAAGAAAAACATTGTTATAATGTATGGGATAATTTTTCTGAATTGAAAAAAGACCAAGGAAACACATATGACAAAAGAATTCAGCGTCATCATTGAACAAGATTCAGAAGGCTATTACGTAGCTTCTGTGCCAATCCTTCGGGGCTGCCATACACAGGCCAAATCACTTGATGAACTTATGACAAGAGTGAGGGAAGTCATCGAACTTTGCTTGGAAGATTCGGATGACACTATCGAACCACTTGATTTCGTTGGCGTACAGAAGATTGTTGTAACCACATGACACGTCTTCCACGGCTTACGGGTAAAGAGGTTATTTCTGCATTAAAAAAAGCAGGATTTGAGGTTGTGCGAATACGAGGAAGCCATCATCGACTCAAACATACAGATGGTCGAATGACAACAGTAGCCGTTCATTCAGGTGAAACAATCGGCCCAGGATTGATGGCAAGTATCCTCAACGATATCGATATGACTCGAGAAGAATTCTTGTCACTTTTATAAGCATTCTACGTATTTCACGGTAAGGGCGAGGCTCCCGCCGAGCCGCGTATGCTACACCAATGAACATTCAAGCCATCCACCTTTCGCATAGTTTCGTAGG
>CAZEZQ010000256.1:0-7320 GCA_964516245.1 uncultured bacterium
CTTCTGAACAATCAAACATTCCAATACTCCCACCATCAATCTACACGAAAGATTGTATCGTCATTCAATTCATAATTCCGATAACTGGAATGCATCCATTGTTCGGGTGACTCAACCAAATTTCTTTTCACTGGGTTCATATAACAAACTAATTTGATTCCAAGTTCAATAATTTGTATAATGATTCGAAGATCAATCAAAAAACGGATCAAGGTAGAGAGTTTCTTATGAAGACCGTCGAAATCAAAAAAATGAGCCGAATGGAGCGTTTGCAAATGATGGAGGCTCTTTCGGAATCGTTTCTTGAAGACGAGCAAGAAATCGAAGCACCAGAATGGCATCGTGAGGTTCTCGAAAGGCGTGTCAAAAAAATCAAAGAAGGCAAGGCCAACTATATCACTTTGAAAGAATTGAAAGCAAATCGTGATTTATGAAAATCAAAGATGTCGTTCTTTTAGAAGAAGTGAACGATGATTTGAATGAAGGAAAAGCCTTTTATAATCAAATTAGATTGGGTGTTGGTAATTATTTTTGGGATAGTTTGGTTTCCGATTTTGAATCGCTTTATGTTTATGCGGGATTCATATAAAAAAATACGACCTATATTGCATGTTTTCAAAACGCTTCCCCTATTCCATCTATTACAAAATTGATCAAGAAATAGTGACTATAGTAGCTGCATTGCCCATGCGCAAAGATCCAGATTGGCTTGAAGAGAAATTAAAAAAGCGTAGTTAAAAAAGTGCAAGGGCTGGGTGGCATTTCCATTGAGATTTAAATTGGGGGCGCCATGCCCACGCCGCGAAGCAGGGTGGGCATGCGAATGATCATCCAGCCTCCGTCCAGGGAACAGATCCCCGGTCAATTCTCAAAAGGTTGTATCACAGGATTTTTACGGATTACCAGGATGCGCCGGTGCCAAGTGTAGGATATCGTACATTCTTCTCTTAGAAGCCCACTCGCTACGATTCACATTCGAACATAGTTTGCAATACCTCCATCAACAATCCACCCGAAAGGTTGTATCGATGGATTTCATAGCTCATTGTCAAGCCCAATCTTTTGAGAAAAACGGTTTCTAATCAACCTCTTTTCGTCTGAACGAAATGGTTAGGCCGGGGTTCATTCATACGGATGGGATGAAGTTGGCTTTGATAGTGAGTAT
Source organism: uncultured bacterium (assembly GCA_964516245.1). Classification (GTDB taxonomy): domain Bacteria; phylum Hinthialibacterota; class Hinthialibacteria; order Hinthialibacterales; family Hinthialibacteraceae; genus CAZEZQ01. Next base: position 1,166 of record CAZEZQ010000256.1, read on the forward strand.
GAACTTGTGAGGAATCGTACGAAGCGGAAGATTGAATCATGGTACAATCTTCAATTGTATCGAATACTGATTTTGATGTATACTAATCCAAGCATATCAACGGTCACCAAAGATGATTGCCGACAATAAAATTCATTGGACCTTTTCGATTGTTCTTTTATTCGGGAGACCGAGAAGAACCACCCCATGTGCATGTTGAACGAGACGATCAGGTGGCTAAATTTTGGCTTGATCCAGTTCGGCTTCAGAAGAGTGGCGGCTTCAAGCGTATAGAAGTGAATCGGATTCATAAAATTGTAGAAAGCCATAAAATTGATTTATTAGAGGCTTGGTATGAGTATTTCAACAATTGATTTGCATGTACCCGATGCTACCCAAGTTTTTGTATCAGAGGATACGCTTACCGTCGAATTAAGCGATGGCCGAAGTCTCGCCGTCCCTCTTCATTGGTTTCCACGTCTTGTACATGCTTCGCCCGATGAACGTGACAACTGGCGATTGATTGGGCGGGGCCAGGGAATTCATTGGAATGATCTTGATGAGGATATCAGTGTTGAAGGCCTCTTGGCTGGGAAAGCATCTGGTGAATCTCAAGATTCCTTCAAGCGCTGGCTGAAAAGTCGTGAAGATGCCTAGACGGGCCGCTCTGTCGTCCAATAAGGCGAGTGCACCCGGCAATACCTCCATCAAGAATCCACCCGAAAGGTTGTATCGTTGGATTCCATGACGCATTGTCGAGTCCAATCTTTTGAGAAAAACGGTTGGTTCTTTTTTGTGTCGCTTGATCAAAATGAACCACCTCATGTACATGTTCAGCGTGAGAAAATGGCGGCAAAATTTTGGTTGGAACCGGTCGTTATGCAAAAAGCGGGGGGCTTCAAACCAACTGAGTTAAATAACTCACCTTACGCACTAAACCGATTTTGTCTTCATCTTTTGGAGTTCTTTCCATGCAACTTGATTGGCTTTCACCACTAATTTGCATTTCAATGCAAAATGATTGAGACGGTTTTTTATACCTAGGCTTTCCAGTTTTACATACGCACAAATACAAGCAAAGATATGATTGCGTTGGGTACGAACCCGCCGCGGCGGGTTGGCGATTTTTCCAGCCCCAAATTCGACTTGATCGATCTATATACCCCCGCCGTTTCTCGTCCAATGTTTAGGCTACTGTCCGGTTCGCCTTCAAGGCAAACACAAATGTGTAAATTTTTATCTCTGGATTCGCTTCGTATCCGTTAACAATTTATTCTACTAAGCGTATAATAGAAATAGGATAATATTTACTGCTTATGAAGGAAGATATCATGAGGATTTTTTTGGTTCTGTTTCTCTTTACGCTCATTTCGCATCCCCTGCACGCATTTGATCTCCGTGATTTGATTCGAAAAGCCATTGATTTCCCTCTCGATAGCACTGAACAGCAATTGTATGACACGTTTCCAAGTTTGGATTTTGATAAAAAAAGCATGGATCCGATTCCTGGCAGCCAGGTTGCCGTTCAATCCACGTTTTATACAGCCGCGCTTCAAGACGCGACGCCTTTTACATTTTTGATGGCAGCCAAGAACGATGAAACCTTTCGATTGTCACTCAATACGGGGAACATGATGTCGTCCGGCTGGGAGGGGGCTGATTTGGTGATGCGCGGAGGAGAAGATGTATACAAGATTATTGAAGTATATCTGGGGGATCCACTGGCCCACTCATTATCTATGAGAGAAAAACAGAATTATTCTATTTTTTGGATGCATCAAGAAAAGGTAGTGCACTATTTCGTAACACATCCCGAAACAATCATGAAAGATACCGGATTCGATCATAATCCCAGGGGGTATTGTATAATTACCGTTGCCTCTCAAGAGAGTATGGATAAAGAATTAGAAACTGCGAAGCGTGCTGGGGAAAAAATTTCACCGCAAGATGTTGATCTTCATGCCGATTATGAGGCTTTTCTCAAAAAGTTACACGTAGAAGAATTGCCTGAGACTGCCAATCTTCTGCCTCAAGATTTTCAAGACCTTCACTTGGGCATGAGCACGAAAACTTTACAAACCAAAAGGCCAAAGGTTCGGGCAGATGATTTCTTTAACGAACGGGAGCGGTTTTACGAACACACCGAGCACCCGCTTTTTCCCTATCTCACTTTTGATGCTCGAATGGACCGTGTCGTTCGGATTCAGCTGGATATCGATGGCGGCAGTTTTACATTCAAGCAGGCCGATGAAATCTTCAAATGGTGCAGCAGACATTGGGGGGAACCGGATGGATGGAGTATGAAAGAAGACTTGAATGCAGAATATCCATATTCGCGGCACTATTTTGTTTGGAATTTTGATAACGCAACAGGTGTATTGAAAGTTTCTACACACCGGTTTTACCGTGCAAGTTTATTATTGGCAGAAAAAAAGTTGCCGATCAACAATGCGATTGGCATCCGAGAGGATATCAATCTTGTAGAAGGTGAGCGGGTGAAAGAAAAATGGGAAGAGATTAAAAAAATTGATTGGATTGCAGACGAACAAAAAAATTGAGGAAGTATGCCCAATTCCATCAGGGATTCGATTTCACTGATATGAAATCGAGTTGGACATATCTCCCTCACATGCGTGTTGAGTGCTCTCCAACAATCGATTCGTTGAATCGATTTTTTTATTTTTTTGTAAAGATTTGATAAAACTGCGTTTATTCTATTCGAGGCTGAGAGTCAATCCTGCTTCTTTATTTACTTTAGTAAGTAAAGTATGAAATAAGCATTTTGTCAACCATTTTTTTTCTAAAAAAATGAAATATTATTTGGGTTTGAGTTATAATCTTACAGATATAATTATTTATTAACTTTGGTAATCACCATGTACAATAATGTAACTAGCGAGAGCAAGGAGACCATAAAATTGAAATCGTTTGGGGATATGCTTCGTGATTTTCGCCTGCGTCGAAAATTGACCCAACAAGAGCTGGCAGACCGACTGGGTTTATCTTCTCCATACATCGCCCAAATGGAAAGTGGCTTTAAACCCCCTCCACCACAAATGCTGGTTGAAAAGATAGGCGGAATTTTACAGTTGAGCCGCGATGATTTGCGTATATTCACTGATTCTGCGGAAAAAGAGCGTGAACTGCAAAGTTTGGTGAAAGCCACGCGAAAGAGCGGGTATGTTTTAGCGGGCAACAAAGTTTGTGTCCCGCAAAAATCAGTGAATTACCGGCTTCAAAACGAATTGGATAAAGTGATAAAATCCATACCGCGTGATGTAAAATTTCACATCGACCTTTCCCGCACCGGCAACCGCCAGAGGAAACCCAACCGGGAGAATCAAAGTATAACATCTCACCAAGAATTGCTGACATGGGCGCTTTTGCAATTAAGCGAACGCCCGGTTGACGGTTTGGTGTTTCTCGGTTTGTTATTTGATGTTCTCATGTTAACCCCAGACGAACGTATTCTCTGCCGCCAACCCTCCAAAAACCGGGTGCGCCTGATCGAAACGGGCCGCGATGTCGGAGAATTTTTCAAAATTTTACAAGGACTGATACTGGAAACTCAGAACAAGGTGGAAGAACAAAACCTTCCCGATGTAATTGCCCCCCATGAAGTCTGGAAAAATCTGGATGATGTGCTTGGTTCTGACCAACCGCCAAAAGTAGAAAACACCACCCCTCAGCGGACAGAACAGGATACGATACTGAATATCCCGGTAATGGGTGTGATTGAACCTGGAACCGATGAGTTTTCTATGCAACGCAACTTAGGTTTTATTGGTTTGCCCCGAAATTGGTTTAACGAAGATTTGCTTTATGAGGCATGTTCGGTGCAAACGGATGCCTATATTTCGTTGGGAGTATGGCCGGGCTGCAAAGCCATCTATGAAATCGGCGGAGACATCGATAGCGAGGATTTGGTTGTTGTCGAGTTGGGAGAAAACCGTTGCATTCGAAAATATTTTGAGATGGACGATCATATGTTTTTGCAGGGAGGCCCATTGGCCCGTCCCATTCGTGTAAAGAAAAGTGAACCGGGTGTGAATATTGTGGGTGTGATTCGAGAATTGGTATCACGCTTTCGCGAAATTTCGTGAATGGATGGAGTACATTATGAATGAAATTTTAGGGCAAGCAAGCAATGGGAATATTTATTACATTTATATTCTGATTGGTATTCTTGTAGCACTTTTGTTGGTTATCATAATAATGAGTTATTTGCTGGTGACACGGCGCCAGCGCCTTTTGCTCGAAGAGAAGGCGCTCCATTTTCAAAACATGGAAAATCTCTCATTGCAGCAATTGGTAGATGAAGCGGAACGGCAGAAACTCAATAAGCCATTGGATGTTTCAGTTGGAAGCGGCAATTATAAGATCGATAAGGAATTAAACATTACCGCACCGATTCGTTTGATGGGGCAGGGGGCGCGTGAAACACAAATCGAAGTGAAGGGGAACGGCCCTGCCATGAATGTGAAGGATGTAAAAGATTGTTCTGTTTCGAACATGACCATCAAAGGTTCGATTCGCTGCATGAACAGTGAACTGCAAATCGAGAACTGTCAAATCATCGCCAATGAAGAAGGCATATGTATCGAAGCTCAAGACAATTCCACTGTGACCGTCAGCGGCCTGGTACGCGGTGAGGGGGGGATCGCCATTCGCGCGCATGGAGAATCTAAAGTCATTCTCAAACAACCTTACATAGTCTCTGGTGAAGATTATGTGGTGATGGACCCCAAAAGCAGTGTTACGGTTGAAAAAGAGAAAGAACTGCCCGAACCCGACAAAGCGGAACAAGTAAAGGAGCCGGAATAATTCAATGAACTTCTTACTGCACCTCATGATATCAATGACGAATTGATGCTTTTACACTATATTAAATTCTAACGCGTGATTTTGAGAGATTGTCTCTCAGATTTTCAAGTTAAATTAAATCAATGGGTAATGAGTTTATGGGGAGGGCGAGGCTCCCGCCGAGCCTCGGTTGGTGAATCGAAGGTAGTGGGTGGAACCGGCTCATCAGGAGATTCGCCCTCCCCAATGGAAATTTATTTTACAAAATTTCAAATATCTTTGGCTAGTAATCACGTTAAATTGTTGATTCATATCACTTAAACCGCTTCAATTCATTTTCCCAAAACAAACAATCAGGAGTGGCAATCACTTCGTCATCAATTTGAGTGGTATACCAGGGGCTGATGGTGGAATCTCGTGGGTTTTTCAATATGTGGATGTTTTGAGCGGGCATGTAACTTTGTGCCAGCAAGAAAAGTTTTTCATCGCTGGTATCGCTTTCGGCTGCATCAATAACAATTACGCAGTGGCCGGGAAAACCGCCTTGAATCAACACGTCGCCCGGCTGAATCTCGTTAAGATCTGAAACACGAACCAGCTCTTTGCTGAGCGAATATGTGCCCGCATACATGAAAATGTTGTTGAGGTAACGCCGAAAACTGGTGTATGAATCATTGATGGAAGTGGTTTGTTTCCAAATGACTTGATTGCCATGTACCGCTGGACGTTCGCCTTGTTTCCACCGTATGAAATCGATTCGGTCACCGCTGGTGTAATTGAAGTGGATTTGTTTGAACTTTTTGTTTGAATGCAAGTATTCCGCCCGCAGTCTGATGACGGCGTCTGCACATTGCTGCAAGTTGGTGTCGCCAATATCGATGTCGATCAATGCGTGTTGGGCGCTTTGATCCAATTTGGGCTGTCCGTTGTACAGCATGACGGTTTTGGTATCGGTCTTCATAGGTAGATGGCGCAGCCAATCGGCGAAACTGTCTTGTTCTACTTTTGTTCGGGTGTATCCCGGTGGTGCGGGAATTCGATTGACGGCAGCTTTATCAATGTTGTATGCATCCAGCCATTGATATTGATTTTTCGCTGAACAAAGAAGGGGAAGATAACAGAACAAGACGATAGCGGCAAATCGGTATGTCATAACGCACCTGGAATAAAGACAGTAGTTTTTCTAAATTGGTCAGTTATATGCAATGAATTCTAAAAAATTCCGATAGTCTTTTGATTCCTCCCCCAATGAAATGGGGCCTGCACGCCGTAGCGGGGAGGTTAGAGGCAATGTCATCAACTTAAAGGTTTTTCTGTTAGGAGGGCGAGGCTCCCGCCGAGCCGGTTTGATTGAACGGCTTCTGATTAACGTA
>CAZEZQ010000257.1:0-7312 GCA_964516245.1 uncultured bacterium
CAAGGCGCGTCTATGACCTGCGCTCCAAAAAAGACTTTTTGCCGAATCGTCAATAGATAGATGCTTGAGGCTATGCGCTCAACAACTGATGAGTCCTTTCTACTCTATTCGAGATTTCTAAATTCATCTGTAAAGTCTTCTAGCTTGGATTGTTCTGTTAGGCGTGATATTATTAAACTGATTATGCTAAAATAAATTTCGTGAATTTGCAGATGCGCAGCGCTCAAGAATCGGTTACAATGAAACTATCGCATCAGAAATTACTACAAGTTGAGAGGTGCACCATGAATAGATGGGTTCTCTGTTTTGTCATATCGGTTATATCTTTATTTTCGTATTCCACGGCAATGGCGCAGCCCAAAGCCATGTTCGACAACACTTCGGTTGATTTCGGTTTTTCGTATCCCAATACCGATTTGTCTCACGATTTTGTGCTCACCAACAAAGGCAATGAGCCATTGGAAATATTGAATGTGCGGACCTCTTGCGGCTGCACGGCCGCCATCCCCTCCGCCACCCGAATCCCCATGGGGGCTTCAACGGTTCTGTCGGTCACCATGTCGACACTCTCCACCAAAAGCATGCACAAAACCACCACCGTTAATACCAACGATCCTCAAAACCCCTCCATTGTATTGGACTTAAGAGCGAAGATTCATCAGGTTTGGGATATTTCGCCAAGCAATACTATATATTTCGATAAAGTGCCTTTTGGAGAAATCGAAACCAAAACCATTTTTATGGATAATATCGATGGCAGCAAATACCAAATCGTCGGGAGCAAACTGATCCGTCCGGAATTCAACCACAGCGTTGGAGATTATATAGAAGGCAAAGGGTACCCCATCAAAGTGGAGTTTCAAGCTCCTAACACTGAAAAGCATGTGAGAGACACTTTGATCGTTCGCACCAACGACCCACGACAAACCCTCGAACGCATCCAAGTGCTGGGCCGGGCCGTGGGTCCGATTCAATTCAGCCCCTCACGCCTGTTTTTCGGGACCGTTCAAAGTGGTCAAAAGAACACGCGTGAAGTAACGGTGCAGCTCTCCAATCAAAGCAGCGGGCAAACCCTTCAGTTGACAGAAATTCGAGCGGAGCCGAAGTTGGTTGAAGCTCAAGTGTTGGGCTATGAAGGTTCGGGGGCTATGAAAATCCGTTTTACGTTTCATGCGCCCGAAAGCCCGGGGCTAAAACGGGGTACGGTTTTTATCAAAACCAATCTCGAACTGCTTCCCGAAGCTGAATTAAGTTATACCGCGGTGGTTCGGTAAATTAGAATCATTATGAAACGTATACAATCCATCTTCTGGCAAACTCTAGTGATTGTGGCGGTCGGTGCGGGTGCAGGCTTCACCGTAAATGCGCTCTCCGGCAAACCGCTATCGCTGGTTCGCGTGCCACCACCCCCAGCCGAAGAAGAGTTTCAGGTTCTCACTGCTGGCGAAGTTCTGAACAAAATCGAAACGGGTGAAGCGATTGTTCTCGATGCCCGCTCTCCCGCAGAATTTGATGCCGGGCATATTTTGGGGGCAGCCAATTTGCCTGAAGAACATTTTATGGAATATTACCCGGAAATCGCCGAACCTTTGCCACGGGATTTTCCCATTATCGTTTACTGCCAAGGCGGATTGTGCGACCAGAGCCATACCGTTTTGAAACAGTTGGAAGAATTCGGCTTTAAGGAACTGTATCTCTTTAAAGACGGCTGGGAAAAGTGGAAAGAACTTGGTTTTCCCACTGAGTGAGTGAACAACAAAAAACACAAAGTGTAGGGTGGGCTTCAGCCCACCAACGAAGCGTACGCATAACCAATTAAATCTCTGGCCTTACATTAAGGTGTTTCATATGAACCGGTCACACACACCTGCGGCTCATCAGGAGATTCGCCTAATGGATATTAATTTTACAAATGTAGGGGCAGACCCCAGTGTCTGCCCCGAAGGTTGATGATTTTGCAATTAAAATCAATTCTGAAAGACAATCTATCACAAATCGAACCTGGATTTTTGAAATTTCTACCATAATTTTAAGTAAAGTGATACTATGAACAACTCTTCATCCACATGGAAACAATTCAAACAATTCCTGCAGCATGCTTACGTTGCGGGGCTATTGCGTGTCATTCTCGGAGTGGTTTTGATTTACGCCGGAAGCCTGAAAATTTTTGATATGGCTTCTTTTGCCAATGACCTAGAAAACTATCGCATGCTGCCTATTGGCGTCATCAATTTGATTTCGATAACACTGCCGCCCATTGAAATCATTTTGGGAATTTGTTTCATCACTGGATTTATGATGGACGGCGCGCTCACGATTACCACGGCTTTGTTTATCGTGTTCTATGCCGCCGTGCAGCAAGCTTTGATTCGCGGCTTAAATATTGATTGCGGCTGCTTTGGCACGGCTACTGGCAGCACCATCGGCCTTATGACGCTCATGCGGAACACAGCCATGTTATTGGCGGTGGTCCCCGTTTGGATGCGGCATCTGAACCGGGATGCAGTGGATGAAGAGAGTATCAAAGAGGTGGATGATCCACTACACGCGGACATTGAGGCCCGCGCGGGGGACGGGGCGTGAGCCTTTCTTTCCAGACGATGTGTACACGCCGCTTTCTTCGGTTTTTATAATTTGGCTGATTTCCCAATTCAGGGTTTTTACCGATTGATTCAACATTTCCGCATTGATTTTGTTCGCTTCTTTGAGTTCGTTTACGGTCTGGCGCAGCGCATTGCCCGGTTCTTCCAACTCAGGGCGGTTGGCTGCTGGGAGATGCAAGATTAAATCTTTCAAAGTAGGTTGATCTTCTTCGATCCCCAATTCATGGGCCAATTGATGGGTAATCTCTTGGCGCTTTTGTTCCAATTGCTGCGCTTCTTCCACCAAATCATGCAAGACTTCAGTGTTTTGCAATAACTTGTTTGGATTCACCCCAACCATAAATCGCCGTTCTTGCTTTTTGGTTTGCAGCAATTTTTCGTGTACGTGTTGTTCTTTTTTGATGATATCGATCAGCGGTTTTAAGTTCATTTTTGGTTCCTCTTTAGTTACGCTAGAGTAGCCCGGAAAGAGTCTTGCCCTCTAATTGCAACATCCGGCTCGGCAGGAGCCTCGCCCTCCTAGTACTTTGTCAAGCATGAGTTGGTGGCATATCCAAAACTTATTCCCCCCTTATCAAGGGGGGGCAAGGGGGGATCCGATCCACTCAATCCCTCCCCCTACGCCATTACAAATTTGAAATATCTGAACTGGATACTCTGTGCCGGCCTTGCAATGGCATAAATGGGTCTTGGCCGCGATTCAAGTCGTAATAACGCGGATCTTGGTGTAATTTCAAGAATTCTTCTGTGCTTTGCAGTTTTTTAAATTCATTCTTATTCTGCGGCAGTTCCATAAACCCGTTTTCATCGGTCTCCGGCTTTTCTTTGTCGGCCTTCATGGCTTTCAGTTCATCATAGATAAGTGTATCGATCCCTAGCGAGTTATTCTTCGCCAATTCTTCCGCCAGATGGTCATCCACAATATCGTGATACATCTTGGTAGAGTGCGATTGCGAAAATAACCCATCTTCTGAGTTAACGGTTTTTCGCATTTCTTTGAGCAATAGGCGAACCATCATGGTTTCAAATTGATCCGCCGCTTCTTTCATATCGTCTTCGCTCATGGTTTGATTTGAACGCAGCGACATCATGCGCAAATTATCGATTTGAGCATCGGCTTTGCCATTGGCGGGCATTATAGAAGTATTGATCGTTGGGTCCATATTTATACTCTTTTATTTTTCAGATGTAAATCAAAAAGTTCTACACCCAATGCCATTAACACCAGTACTCTGTCATAAATACTTTGATGGGTATCGGATGTTGTATTCCCCCCCTTATCAAGTTGATCTTTACCCACAAAATGTGAACCTTGAAGTCCCCCCCTTATTAAGGGGGGTTAGGGGAGATCTGGCTTTTCTCATACCGCCGAATCCCCCCAGAACCTGCGGTTCTTACCCCCCTTGATAAGGGGGGGCAAAAAACGTTCCCTGACGATCCGGCAAAAAGTAAAATCCAGCATTTTGTTGTACTACATCTTGGAGCGCAGGCGTCCCGCCTGCTCTATATGTAGTTGCAGGCGAGGACGCCTGCGCTCCAAAAATAACTTTTTGCCGGAGCGTCTTCCCTAAACTTGTGGGTAAAGATCAGCCTTATCAAGGGGGGCTAGGGGGGATCCCGACCCATCAATCCACGCATGGTAGACTGCTTGGAAGGCGAAATCGCCGCTTAAACGAGAAACCGGCTCGGCGGGAGCACGCCATGGCGCATTTTCAACCTCGCCCTCCTCCCCTTACATCATTTCAATATCAGCTTTTATATAGCCTGCCGCTTTCATTGCCTGCAATATTGCGATCAAGTCGCGCGGGGTATACCCCAGAGCGTTCAGGTTGGTGACCACTTCACCCATTGTCGTCCCCTCGATGGCCGCCACTTTGTTGCCTTCTTCGGCCGTGACATCCGCCTGTTCAACCACAGTTGCGTCTCCCTCCAATCCAGGAGTGACTTCAGGGGTAGTACGAATGGTAATGCGCAACGGACCGTGGGCGATCACCGCATTGCGCACTTTGATGTCCTGCCCGGCCACAATGGTGCCGGTGCGTTCGTTGATAATGATCTTTTGCGGCTCATCAGTTTCCACTTGAATGTCATCAATATACGCAATGGCGTCCACCAGCGAATTAAAGGCCTGGTTCCCTACAACAATCTCGTTGCGGTCATTGAGGCCCACTTGCACGCGAACCGCCCCTGCGTCTTCGGCATAAGCCACCTGCCTCCCGGCAACCGAATTGATGCGCCGCTGCATGTTCGATGCGGTTTTGAAATCGGGGATTTTCAACACCCAACGCAACGTGTTGCCCTCTTGCAATACATTGTGAAACACGGGTTCGCCCTCAACAATCATCCCGTTTGGAATCGTGCCCACCAGGGCATGGTTTTGTTGAACCGAAGCGCCGCCTTGGCCTGCTCCGCCCCCGGCCTCGGCTTGAAAACCGCCGATGGTAATTGGCCCTTGCGCGATGCCGTGAATCTGATCATCCGCCCCTTTGAGGGGTGTGGTTAAGAGAGTGCCGCCCTGCAAACTATCAGCCCGGCCGATGCTCATCACCGAGACATCCACTTTCGAACCGGGCCGGGCAAAGGGAGGCAAATTCGCCATCACAATCACCGCCGCCACATTATCTGGAATGACTTCGGTCGTAATGATATCTTGGGGGATCACGTTGATTCCCATGCCTGCCAGCAGGTTGTTGAGGGTTTGCGCTGTGAAGCCCCGCCGGCCATCGCCGGTGCCATCCAACCCGCCCACCAATCCATACCCAATCAACGGGTTTTCTTGCACCCCGTCCAATTTCGAGATGTCTTTCACCCGGGAGATCAGCTGCTGCGCTTGGACGGATTGCACCAGCATCAAGGCCATCACCGCCGAGGTGATAAAAAACAGCATTCGGATAATTCTTTCGACGTGTTTTGAACTATGATCCATAATTTTGGCATCTCCCAGCCGTATTTCTGTCTTTACTATCGGCGATTAAAACAGGAATCCAAAGAACCTTTGCAAAAATGTTGGATTCGACCCGCCGGTGATTGGCCCATCTCCCAAATAACTGATTTCTGCATCCGCTACTTGAGAGGAGAGTACGGTATTGTTGATGATATCGCGCGGGCGAACCTTGCCCGAAAGCACAATGGTCTTGTGTTCTTCACCAATGCGCAGGGTCTTGCGGGCTTCAATGAGAAAATTTCCCGCTGGATCAATACGAACAATCGTCGCGGCAATTTGAGAATTGAACTGGCTCGATCGGTCTACCTCTGTTTCGCCTTCAAAATCGTTGACGCTGTTGAATGAGAGCTGCGGCTCATTGCCGGGACCACCGAATACTTTGTTCATAAAACGGTTGTTGAAAATCATGCTGATGATGCCGTTGGCTGTGTGTTCCCGTTCAGATTCGCCATCAGCGGTGTCGTTGGCTGTATTGTTTTCTTGAACGATGATCGTGAGTATATCACCCACCCGTGAGGCATTGCTGTCGACCACCAAACGATTAAATGGCGAGTCTTCTGTCCACAACGAACGCGCATTCGCGTTGTTCCAAACCATGCCGGAAACCAGTACGAACATTAGAAGAATACTGCGAAGTTTCATAATCGTTCTCCAACTGATTTTTTCAGGTCTTACAAAATTTCCACCAAATTATTGCTGATGACTTTTGCCGTTAAAATTTTCCCTGTCTGGGCCGCTTTGACATGAATCACATCTCCCAGCGCCGCTCGCTGCTGGGCGAATCACGTAGTTGGTTTCCAACATCCGCCATTGAATGGGTTCGTTTTCATTGAGGCTGGTGCGGGCGCGTTGGCCGAGAATATCATCAAGGTCTTTCACCAATTCTTTTTCAATTTGGTCCCGATCCACCAAAATCACTTTTTCACGAATATCATTCGGCCCAATCACATCACCGCGGTGAATGATGCGAGTCGGTACATATACTGTGCATTTCCGCTTGAGTGATACCAGAAATTCCAAGGATTCCGCTTTGATTTGGTCAATGTAAAACTCAACGGTATAGCGGTTTTTGCCCAACAGCGAATTGCTCAATCTGTTGATATGCGCTTCATAATTTTTGCTGGGGAGCCAGGCATCTTTGGTGGGGGCGGCCATCACATGTAAAACAAGGTTTTCGTTTGACCATTCTGTTTCTTGAAGCAAATGCTGCTGCAGCATTTTTACGGCTTCTTCTACCGTGACCCGGTGCCCATGCCCGTAAACCGGGATGATATTTTCCGCTTCGAGCTTTATGTTTTCATACAGGTTGTTGATCCCGGCTTTGCGCATCGCCAGCAGCACGAAGTGTTTGGTTAACCGTTGTTGTTCTCCGGCATTGGGGAGATCCATAACATACACATTTTTCACCCGTTGCAGCAATTCTGGATACGGCGAGGTGGCCCGTTTGACCAAATCTCCAATGTTAAGAACGGATTGATCGGGATTCTCAGGAACATATTCATCGATCAAATGGATGTAGGTGGGCTCAGGCTGCCCATCACCTGCATAGGCGCAAATGGCCAAAGCGAACAAGAATACACTCAAGAGTAAAAATTGTTGTCCACACCATTTCATCGTTCCATCACCTCTCTGACTGAATCTTAACCAATATATTCGAAACTCTCTCATGAAACATTCACGTAAGTTCTGAAATTCTAGATGGTTATGCATTCTATTTACGTAAATCAGAAGTCGTTCAATCAAACCGGCTCGGCGGGAGCACGCC
>CAZEZQ010000258.1:0-2021 GCA_964516245.1 uncultured bacterium
TTGCCATCCGCCTTTTTGTATTATGCCAACATTGATTATAACTCACAGGCATTCAATCAAACCGGCTCGACGGGAGCCTCGCCCTCCTAACGACCACAACTCATACAGGATGCATACAAAATAAGAACTTACAATATTTTAGCTACTGCTTTTGATTCTGAAAAAATCCCACGCTGAAATACAAAAACTTATTGAATGAGATTCAATTTTTCCATGAGCGCATCTCCCCATATCTCCTTGGGAAGATAAAAGCCATGCTGATTTTTAGGTTGTGACTGAAGTTTTATACTTTTTCCAGTTTCAACATTGATAAACGTTGATTGCTTATCTTTAGATGGAGTTTCAGGGAATCTGTATACGGCCAATACATCGCTATCTCTAAGCCATCCTTCTGGAATCAAAAATTCCGTGTTCAGTATTGAAATATTTTGAATGGGTTCATTGGTTGATGTTTTATAAATTCCGAACCGTGAGCCCTCTAGGCTTGGAGTGTAGTAGTATTCACCTGAGGGTGAAAAATAGATTCCATGAAAATCTGTATCATTTAATACCTTTGTTTTTGGATTGTATTTTTCAATTCCATTTTTGAAATTATGATTTAAATATATGCAATTATCGTGTTGGGCCCAAAATATATCGAGATACGGTCCATCAGAGATGAAGGTACTGGTTTTTTCAGGAATATTATGAACATATGTTTTCTCCGGCATGAATCCAATTCCCGATTCAGTGTTATAACCGGTGATGACTACCATTTCATTTGCGTTTGGGCTCCAACGATAGATTCTGACATCGGGGATTTCTACTATGGTTTGGTATTCTGAATCCAAAACAACCAATTTATGGCCATGGTCACGTATTGGATCTAATTGTTTACTTTCTAATTCCTCTTTTGAATAAATTTGGTAATTCCGTTTCCCTCTCACCTGAAAAGCCAAGTACGATTGATCGTGCGACCATTGAATATCCAGGATGTAGGTTTCGGAAGTGAAAATAGTATGGGATTCATTCTTGTTTATCTCAATTAAATTCCAATGGTTGTCTGAAATCATTTCCACTTCCAATTGAGCATTTGTAATTCCATTTTTGATTGTCAACATAATAAGGACCAAAATTTGAACAATTGGTATTAATGATTTCATGATATGCGAGTACCTTTCAATCTAATGTATTTTCTTCTATAACAATTGTTAATAATACGTTGAAAAATGGAATTAAGTAACGCATCAACATTTTTTGACGATTGGAGATGGACTGGATATAGAAATCCTAAACCAACTTATCAGTTTCAAAATGAATTGGAATTAATTTCAGTGCCCAGCACACGGAAGAGGCGGGCGATTTGGGAGACGTAGTTTGTGTTGGTGGCGGCGAGTTGTTGTTGGGCCTGAGCCAGTTCGCGTTGGGCATCGACGACGTCCAAAAAGCTGGTTAATCCCTGGCGGTACAAACTTTCGGCTTGATAAAAACTGCGGTCGCTGGCCTGCACCTCTTTGGCCAGGGAAGATTGCCGGTTTTGCAATGACTCTAAAGCCGCCAGGGTGGATTCAACCTCTTCAATGGCGTCCAACAAGGTTTGCCGGTAATTGGCCAGGGCTTCTTCGGCCTGGGCTTTGGCAATGCCGAGGTTGGCCTGGCGGGCGCCCCCGTCGGTTACGACTTGTTCGATCAACCCGCGAATGCTGCCTATGAGGATGCCCACCGCCGGTTCGCTGCTGACGCCGGAACCGCCGATGCTGATTTGCTGCATCAAGCGGGTGAGGGGATACCATTCAGTATAGGCCACGCCAATTTGGGCGACGGTTTGTTTCAACCGGGCTTCGGCTTGATGCACATCGGGACGCATCGAGAGCACTTCAAATGGAACCCGCTTGGGGATCGTTCCCTGGTAGGCGGGGATATCTTCTTCATTCTCAAGCAACTCGTTATAAGCACCGGGAAACTGGCCGGTGAGAACCGCAAGCGTATTTCGGGAATTGATGAGTGATTCTTTCAAAGGTGGGATATCTGCCCGTAACGAT
>CAZEZQ010000258.1:2031-7304 GCA_964516245.1 uncultured bacterium
GAGGCTTCGGCGCGGCGCAAATCGAGTTCAGGGGCTAAGCCGGCATCATAGCGGCTTTGCACAATATTTAAGGTCTGTTCTTGCAGGGCCACCGATTCTTCGAGCAGGTAAAGCTGGCGCTGGTTGCCGCGATAACGCAGATATTCGCTGGCCACCTCGGCGCTCACGGCGAGCACGGCCCCCCGCAAAGCAGCGCTGGCGCCTTCCAAATTGGCCCGTGCCGCTTCCACCCGGCGGCGGGTGCGCCCAAAAATATCCAACGGCCAGACGAAAGAAACAGTGCTGAATAACCCGCCGCTGGCGCTGGAATCTCCCTCATCCCCAAATTCATTACGGCCCTGCGCATCGGCATCCAAATCCACGCTGGTTTGCAGTTCGTCTCCTGAATCGGCAAGACGCAAACGGGCACTGGCCTCATTCAACCGGGCTGCCGCTGCCGAGATCATTGGGTTGTCTTGCAAGGCTTCTTCAACCAGTTGGCTTAATATGGGATTGGAAAAACCTTGCCACCAATTGAAGGGCAATTGCTCGGTAAGAGCCTTTGGCTTTTCGCCTTCTGGCTCTGCAACGGTATCGAAAACATGCTGCGAGACGAATTGATCCGGTGGATCGATTTGAGGTTTTTGATACTCGGGGCCCACCGCGCAATGAGAAAAGATGCATAAAATCAAAGCGGACGTACCAGCCTTGAGGGCTCTCATATATATTGCTCTCCAAGTTCTTCTATGCCTTGCCCCTCACGTTCGGCCTTGCGCAGTTGTTCTTCCAACTGCTGGCCGGCATGGCTGCGGGGTTTTACAAACGGGGCGATTAGCGAATACCCCAGCGGAGTGAGATATAAAGTAAAGAGCGAAGAGAGACCCAATCCGCCGAACACTACCCAACCAATGGCGCTGCGGGCTTCGGCGCCGGGGCCTTCACTGAGAATGAGGGGCAGGCTGCCCAGCACAGTCGAAAGCACCGTCATCATCACTGGCCGGAGGCGAACCTGCACTCCCTCTAAAATCGCGTCTTGCACAGAACGGCCTTCGTCGCGCAATTGATCCATAAATTCAACCAGGAGTATGGCATTTTTGGTCATGAGTCCCACCAGCATCACCAAGCCAATTTGGCTGTACAAGTTGATCGTCTGGCCGGATAAGATGAGGGCAAACACGGCCGCAGCCAATCCAAAGGGAACAGTGAAGATAACAATCAAAGCGCTGCCGAAACTTTCAAACTGGGCCGCCAAAACCAGAAACACCACCAAGATGGCGATCAAAAAGGTCATAAAGACTTCATACGAACTTTCATCCAATGTCGCGGCTTCTCCCAAAAACAATACGCCGATTTCTGGGGGCAAAACTTCGTTGGCGACCGCTTGGGTTTTTTTCATCACATCACCCAAGGGAGTTCCGGGCACCAGGCCGACATCGATATCAATGGCGCGGCGCTGCGCATGGCGGTCCAGCTCTCCCGCCACTCCGGCTTCTTCGATTTGCACGATGGAGGCGAGTGGGGTTAGTGAACCGGATTGATTGGGGATAAAGACATTCAACAAATCGCCGGGATCATCAGCAGCCCCCTGGATGGAACTTAGGTGAATCGGGACCGCTTCATCGGCGATGTTGAGATCGATCACATCATAGCGGTCAACCATGACTCTTAGGGTTTGAGAGATGTCATCGAGAGAAATGTTGAGATCATTCACCCGCTGGCGGTCGATGTTGAAAGAGAGTTCGGGTTGTGAGGTGTTGAAATCAACCCGGGCACTCTCGATTTCGGGGATCCGTTCTTCCAAGGCGGCAACAAGGTTGTCTGCGGCGGCGGAAATTTTTCTGTAGTCGTTGCCTGTTAACGCCATTTCCAACCCGCGGGATGCTCCGCGAACCCCCAAACTGTTGCCACTAAATATTCGAACCTCAGCGCCGGGAAAATGTTTCAATTTTTCATTGATTTCTTTTTCCAACTGCATCTGGCTGATCGAGCGCTCTTCCCAAGGGGCCAGAGTGGCGATGGTGAAAGAACGATTTTTGTCGAAGCGGCCGACCATCGAATAGATGTTGGTAATGATTCCTTGTTGTTGATAGGGGTAGAGAATTTCTTCCAACTTTTGCGCTTGCCGGTCGGCATAAGAGAGCGAAGCGCCGTCTGGGCCGGTCAGCATAATTCGCAGCATACCGCGGTCTTCATTGGGCAGCAATTCTTGATTGATGTGCATAAAACCGGCGGCTCCCACCCCAGCCAAGAGCAATGCCAATACAACAAAAAGAAACGGGTTGGCCAGGCAGGTTTTCAATGTGAAAAAATAGACATTGCTAAGGCCTCCACCCACATAGCCTAAAACGTTGTGAAAGGCATTGAGAACCGTGCTTGCCGATTTTTCAGGCAAACGGGAAGCGAGCATGGGGCACAACGAGAGAGCCACCAGAGAACTGATCGACACCGCCACCGCCAGTACCAGCCCGAATTCGCGAAACATTTGGCCGGTTTGGCTGGGGAGAAAGGCGATGGGAAGAAACACAGAAATCAGGGTGGCGGTCGTAGCAATCACAGCGAAAAAAACTTGCTGGGTTCCCAGCACGGCAGCGGCCATTCTGTGCAGCCCGAGGCTGCGGCGGCGCTGAATGTTTTCGAGCACAACAATGGCGTCGTCTACAATCAATCCTGTAGCCAAAACCAACGCCAGCAAGGTTAACAGATTGATGGAGAAACCGAGCAGCCAGATGGCGGCCACTGTACCGATCAACGATACCGGCATGGTTACCGCCGGGACCATGGTCGCGCGCAATTGGCCCAAGAAAACCGCTATGACGATCAAGACGATTCCAATCGCAATCAACAGTGTGAATACGACTTCGTTGAGTGCGCCTTGAATGAAGATGGCGGCGTCGGATGTTTTGCTGAGTTGATATTCTTTGATGCGGCTGTTGATTTCTTTGAGCCGCTTATCGACTGCGGATGAAATAGCGATGGTGTTTGAGCCCGCCTGGCGAATGACACCGAGCCCGATCACAACCCGCCCATTCAAAATAGAGTAAGATTCGGCTTTTTCGGGAGCGAAATAGGCCACACCAATATCGCCGATTCGAATGGTATCGCGAATGAACAATTCTTCGACCCGTACAGGATCAAAAACAGAAGCATAAGCCCGCACAATCAAATCCTGGTCAATCGACTCGTAACTGCCTGCGGGCACATCCAGGCGGGCATCGCGCAGAGTGTCGATCACTTCGCTGACAGAAACCCGCAATCCGGCCATTTTCGCGGGATCGAGCAATACGCGCAGCACACGCTGCTGGTCTCCACTCAAGCGAACATCGGCTACACCGGGAATGGAAAGAAAATTGGGGGCGACATCTTTTTCGATGCGTTTGGCGAGTTCTTGTTTGGAAAGAACATCGCTATATGCAGAGAGTTCGACAATGGCATCGGCATCGTCATCGGCTTTTACCACAAAGAGATTTTCCAACTCATCGGGCAATTCACGCTGCTGGCGGCTGATGGCTTCGCGCACATCGTTGGCAGCCGTATTGATATCGATATGGGGTTGAAATTCAATATAAATGCGGCAGTTATTTTCTTCGCTGGAGGCCCGGATTCTTTTTACGCCTTGCACGCGGGCAATGGCGCCTTCGATGATGCTGGTGACCTCAGTATCCATGGTTTCAGGCGAGGCGCCTTCATAGGTGGCCCGCACCGATACGATTGGGGTATCGACATTGGGCAGTTCGCGAACATCCACCCCCATCAATGCGGCCACACCAGCCAGAATGATGAGCAGGTTCATCACCACGATTAGAACAGGGCGGCGTACACCCAACGCTGGTAAATTATTGGCGAATCTCATTATTCTATTTCCAACCCATATAGTTCTTCTAATGAACGGCCAATGTTGGTTGCCGCCACTTCACGTTCCGGCTGCAGGCGCTGCAAACCTTCGACCACAATAAGTTCATTTTCGTGGATATCTCCTTCAACCAATACATTGCCAGCGGTGCGGGCCACCACGCGCACCGGAATTTTGTGGGCAATGTTGTCACGGATTATCCAAACAAAAGAGCCTTCACGTCCCCACTGCAACGAAATTTCTGGGATAGTTGGGTATTCTGCACCCTTGATTTCCAACCGGGTGGCGAACGACATCCCAGGACGCAGCACGTCATCTTGATTATCAATTTTGGCGCGTACCATTATGGTGCGCGTATCCGGATCAATGCGGCTTTCTAAGGCTTCGATTTGTCCTGTGAAGATGCGTTCCGGAAACGCCGGGGTTTGGGCGGTTACGGTTTGTTGATTTCTTAAGACACCGGCCAGTTCTTCAGGAACATCGAAATCAACATGAAGGATGGACCGGTTGTCTAATCCGGTGATAAGAGTATCGGTATTCACCCGATCGCCCGGATCCACCCGGGGAATGCCGACCACGCCTGAAATGGGGGCGATAATTTTGCGTTCTTGCAGGGCCAATTGGGCTTGATCCAACCGCACTTCGGCGACATCCACCGCCGCGCGGGCCGAGTCGACTTCGCTTTCGGGCACTGCGCCGTCTTTCACAGCCATTTCGTAGCGGGTAAGCAGGCTTTTCGATTCTTTGAGTTCCACTTCAGCCCGTTTTACGGCCAGTTGTTCTTCCCGGTCATCCAATTGTACAAGCAAGTCGCCTTTTTGCACCCGATCTCCTGCCTTGAAATAAATCGCCGTGATTTCTTCCGACACAGCGGGGTAAATCCGCACCGATTGTTGAGCGCGCCCGGTTCCTAACGCTTCAAAAACCCGGTCGTTGGATGTCGTAATAATCGGGGTGGTAATCACCCGGATTACAGGGGTATCCATGATTTGCTGCTGTTCGGAAACTTCGGGGCTTTTTGCCAATAATGGGAGAATGCTATCCCATTTCCAAATCAGTCCGATAGCAGCTAGAATGCAAATGAGGAAAAATATTCGGCCAAAAATTATATCACCTTCTTTGCCAAATCAGTTGGAGTATACTATATATAGTACTAGTAATGCTTAACAAGAGATCATAGACATTTGACCCTTATCTGTATTAGTCTTACTCCATTGGTTAAATGTTCGCAATAGGCCAGTGAATTGAATGTCTGTGAATTGAAGTAATTCCCCTCCCAAGATTGCTGATCTTTACCCACAAGTTTGGGGGAACGTTTTTTGCCCCCCTTATCAAGGGGGGTAAGCACCGCAGGGGCTGGGGGGATTCGGCGGCATGAGAAAAGCCAGACCCCCCCTAACCCCCCTTAATAAGGGAGGAACTTCAAGGTTCACATTTTGTGGGT
>CAZEZQ010000259.1:0-7292 GCA_964516245.1 uncultured bacterium
ATGAGAAATCAACGCGATCACGGAACCATCAATCATTCCGCCCGCCGCCAAATGAAAGAGGCGATGAGATGCCATACCTGTGTGGGAGGGAATTAGAGTTCTTTTCGTTATTAATCGTTCTTCAGAGGGGGAATGGAACAGCTTTCACTGCCAAGTAGGTGGCTTCAAAAGATTTAAAATCCACCTTTTCATTTCGATCTTGAATCAGAAGTGAAAAGAAGGTGTTCGCTAGAAATAATTATTTGATTGTGGTATGTTAGAAATACATTATGATCCAGCATTAAAATATAGAATCAATTTACATTTACAAGGAGTGGTTGTTTTATGAACAAGTATCTATTGGTAATTACAATTTTGGCATTTAGTTCAATCTCATTTGCCCAATCAGTTTCGTTAGAATTTGTTTCAGAATTAGAAACAATTCAAGAATTCGGCAATCCTCTAGCCCTCGCCGCAGATAACGATGGAGGAATTTACTATACTCTTTTGTCTGTAGGTGACAATGCATCCGGTGCATATTATATATCCAATCCATTAGACAATCCTTCACCAGAAGATCATATTGAAATAGACGCTGGGCTGGATTTTACGATTCCAAATGGAAGAGGGATAACCGGAATTGCTGTTGACAATATTGGTAATGTCTATCTTGCCTTTGATACTGGCAACAATGATACCGGCAACCTTACAAAACGCTTGCCGGCGCCGAATTTTGAATTGGATGAAAATTTTGGTGATTTTGGCAGTGTGTTTGGCAAACGGTATAACTCTGTTGAAGTTTTAACTGATGACATAATCGCGGCTTCTTTGTTCGACACCGTTGAATTTTTTGACGCAAATGATGGAACGCCATTACATTTAGTCAGTGGTGGTGAACTCTTTCAACGTGATTTAGCATTTGATCCAATGACCAACGATATTTATATATCAAAAAATAGTGGAGGTGTCCCTGCGAGTTCAGCGAATATTTTGTCGGGTGGCAGTCCAGATAATTTAACGGGTTATACAACCATAGAACCAAATTTCATCCCGCAAGGCGCTGCTTTGGGCCAATTTGGAATCAAACATCAAAAACTTGATTTTGATGTTGAAAACAGATTAATCATCATTCCGCAGTATTCTCCAGCCGAACCACTGCCAGAGGGTGAGACGTTTCAAGATAGTGTTGCTTTTTATTCTCCGGATGACACTAGCGAACCTGTGGCTGCAGTTGACGGATCCGAATCACCAGGTGGACCTTTTGATTTAATTGGTGATGCTGTGGCTGTTCAGATTGATGGTGAGAACTATGTGTTTATAACTGATACCAATCCAGATTCCCTCAAACGAATTCTGATTTATAGACTTTCAACAGAAGTGAATTCTGTGAACCAATGGAACGTACACAATTGATCTTTAAATAACTTTGCAAGAGGATTATTCATCCTGAAACGGATGAATAAAATTTCATTTGTATAAAAGAGGGAATACAAGGTATTCCCTCTTTGTAATTTATCTTTTTTTGTTGCTTACATGATCGAACTCATCATAAAAATTAAGAAGGAAAGATACACAATGTTAAACAACACAACAACTGCATTTACTTTAATTGAGTTACTCATTGTCGTAGCCATTATTGGAATTTTGGCTGCAATCGCTGTTCCCAACTTTTTAAACGCTCAAATCCGCGCCAAAATAGCCGGTGCAGAAGCCGATATGCGCAATATTGGCACCGCAATTGAAATGTATCAGTTGGATTATAACAACCCCCCAAGAACGATGACTTTGGGGTGTTACACTGGTACCTGCGAAGGCTCTCAAATGTCTCGAGTCATGCGTTTGTCTAAACTCACCACTCCAGTGGCATATATGTCATCTGTTCCTGAAGACAAATTCAATACCCTTGAACTACAATCGGCTGCGAGTCAATTGAACACCTATCCTTATTGGGAACCTGGATTTGCAGACGGATACCGATCGCTTTCAGGTCTTGGACGTCATTTCAAAGGTCAAGACAAACCGAACAAGGTTTGGGCATTGATGAGTTACGGACCTGATGGAGATTTTGAAGCCGCCGGGGGTGGCGACTTAGCGCCGTTTGAAACATCAAATGGACTCACCTCGAATGGCGACATTATGCGATTTGGATTGTAGTGAATTGGATTCACTACTTCGAACGGCTCACAATTTTCGAAGAATGTTTTCAACCAGATGAAGGGATAAAGTAAGCTTTGAATAAGGTTCGACCAACATTGCATTACAATCGATTTTTTGTTTGGATTTTCTATCTTGCTTTGATCAGTTTGTACTGTCCATACAGTTCCAACTCGAGCACTCAAACTACTACTCCACTCACTTCATTACAAAAATCGTATGATGTGATTGTCGTTGGTGCTGGTACGGGGGGAATTAGTGCGGCTTTGCAATCGTCTCGCTTGGGAGCCAGCGTTTTATTGATAGAAGAAACCGACTGGATTGGTGGACAAATGTGTGCTGCAGGGGTAACGAGTATGGATGAAGGGTATCCTCCTCGAGAACGGGTCCGCCAACGGGGTATATACGGTGAGTTTCGTAGGCGGGCTGTTGCTTACTATACAGCAATCGGAAAATCTGTAGATACCTTTGCCATTACAGAAGATCACTTTGCCGTAGAACCGCACAAAGCACAAAACTTTTTGTATGGCATGATTCATGATACACGTCAAAGCATCACGCCAACTGGCCAACCCGCAGTCTTGGATTTATTATTGAGAACAACAGTGAAAAGCGTAAATCAATCCAACAATCGCATAGAGGGGCTGGTTGTAGAAATCGAACACGATAACCGCCTTGTTGAGCGTACGTTTTCATCGATAATTTTGTTAGATGCAACAGAATATGGTGATGTGATTCCCATGACCGGTGCTGAATACCGTTTGGGCTCTTGGATCAGTAGCGAGCCTTTCCCCGAAAATCCAATACCACCCGTTCAGAAGAATACCTGGACAGCGCAGATACGCAAATATTCAAACGGCATTCCACCTAAATTGGTTATGAGCGAAAAACCTCCTCAATATGATGAAAGCCATTTGGTTAAATATCTTCAAACTGATGTATCTTTTCAATCAAAACACCCGATAAATTGGAAGCGTTTTTTAAAATATCGGGGCATGCCTGATTCAACCAGCCCTGTTCGTGTGCAAAATATGAATGGACTATTAGTAACACGTAGTTGTATAAATTTTACCTACAACGATCATTTATTTGACATTCAAGATGTTCATAATGAGAAGCATCGTATGGAAGCAGAATATCAATGCATCATTAAAACATTACAAGTAATCTATTATATTCAACATCGTTTGGGCAAAAATTGGTCTGTAGCAAACGATATCGGTTATGACAGGGAATACAATCGAACACGGGTGAAAAAACTGATTCAGTATGATCCTAAATTAAAGCCTTTTGAATCGATCCTTATCCACTTTCCGCCAATCCCTTATGTGCGGGAAAGCCGAAGAATCATAGGCGCCTATACCTTAAAAGCCAAAGACCTTCGAAGGGCTAAAGGGTATAAACCGAAATGGTTTCCATCTGCAGTCGCTATCGGTGACTATCCAATTGATGTGCATGGAGATGCAGAAGTTCAAAAGAACTTTCTTGATCCGGGATTGGATTCGAAAGATGATTTTCCCATGAGATGGATTGCATGGGGGTATGGGCCATTTCAGATTCCTTTTGAAGCATTTATTCCAAAGACCATCGATGGCTTTTTACCCGCAGAGAAAAATCTTTCACAAACAAGGCTTGCGAATGGGGCGACCCGTTTGCAGCCGAGTACGATGTTAACAGGGCAGGCGGCTGGAGCCATCGCAGGTGTGGCCGTCCGATTGGGGATCGAACCCCGTGAGTTAGAGCCACTAGTAGTTCAAGAAGTTTTGCTCAATGCCGGAAGTACACTTTCTTCTCGTTATTATTATGATATTCCTCATTCAACGGAACTGTGGAAATCCATTCAATTGGCCACTCTGTATAAAATTTTAGATTATGAAGAACCCTTTTTTCATAGAGGGTATAAAGTATCTGATATCGAATTGGAAACAAGCAAACAACGCCTGCGGGATCTTGAGTTGTTAAGTAAGATGAATGATGAACACCTGGAGAAAATATTGGATTGGCAGGCAAGCAATCGCGAAATGCTTGCACGAAATGTCGCAGACAGTATTCGCTCGGCGGTGGATAATCCTTTTCGAATGAGAATTTTGTTCCCAGAATAATTGATACAATGAATCCTTCAAAACGAGAGTATATAATTCGGATGGCGAGTATGGGATTAGAGGTTCAAAATGTACTTGGCGATTCAGGTGCTTTTAGAATCGCAAATGTGGAGACTTGCAAAAGGTACTTTATTTTGTTTGTTCCATAGAAAACAGCAACACATAGCGTTCGTTGTGATGCCGTATGCCTATCATGTGGATTTGTCCGAATTGGGTGATCAGTGTAGTTGATAGATGCCGGTTGTTTTCTTCAAAAACAGAATCGCGGTCGTGTCTTTTTTTGAAAACATGCACTTCAATGTTGTATTGGCCGTCTTTTCGTATGCCTTCTTCACACAAAATTTCCACACCATAGTTGTCTCCTAAAACGGTTCGGAAAAAACCTGGGATTGCGCTTTCACTAGCCAATTTGGCTTCGGCTTCGACCTGATAGACCTCACTGTCTTGCAAAGAATGGATGATGGAATGCAATTGAGAATTGGGAAATATATCACTCAAAATCTGATTCAGGTTTTCATGGCTCTCTTTCATAAAATCGTGATGAATCATTTTCGTATCAGAGTTGGTGTCATCGGCCTTTTCGACGGTATGAAAGATCGATTCAACATCCTTTTTGCTTTTGGCGTATCCTTTCACCCAAAATTTGGTGTCGTCTTTATCACGGTCTGTATCCACTTTTACAAATAATAATGAAGGAAATTTCTTGCTTCGATCGTCCATCCATTTGGGGTATTTATGGCGATTGCGTCCATCATCCCAGCATTTGCCATTGATAAAAAATTCATAAGGATAGTTTTTCAATTTGGGATGAATGTCGCGTTCGACCATTGCCATGCGATAGATAACAGAGACCTCTCGCTCTTCTTTGGTCTTCAATTGATTGAGGAATTGTTGAATTTCTTGATGTTCTTCAAGGGCAGCCAAAACAACGATGATATTGCGTTTGGAGTCGTATTGCACATATTCAACCGGTTCGTGTTGAGATGGCTCTTCGATATCCGTTTCTACAGATTCCGTAGCTTCAGATAAAGTAAGATCGCTTGGCGCATTTTCGGGATATCGAATCTGCTCAGAAGAGGTGATGAATTCACTTAGAATGGTAATGTAGCCCTCGTGAAATGCCTTGGGCACATCATAGATTTTGATCTTCAAATCATTTTGAATGGGTTTGTTATCCAATTGGCTGTCAGTTGGATTGGTTTGGGCATGGATAGAGTAAGGGGTGGTTTCCCAAAGAAATAGTGTCCCACCTCCAAGCAGAATGATTCCAATGACAATGCCGGTAAACCATTTTTTCATGGTTAGTATTCCCAAACCACCTGTACATTGTTTTCAGCCATATAGCCATGTACGAGATAGGTTTGTTTTGATTGGTGGCTTTTTGTTTTCATGGATATGACGGTAGGCCTCTCGACTTTGGGGAACAGAGAAAGCAACTCAGGTTGATTCACCACCTGCTGGCCCGGCATGAGAATGGGAGAGGCCAATGCGCTTTCATTCGCTCGCGCATCAGAGTGAACCAAACTGTATCCCGCACCCAATACTGAAGAGAAAAGCACGATTGTAGACAGTAAGACAAACAAAGGTTTCGTGGCGAGCCGGTGATACCATCGCCGCTTTTGCCAGGCGTCTTCAAAGGTCTGGCGAAACTTCATGATATCCACTTCCAGAATCTCATCGTTCATGGCGTCGGCGAATCGATTTTCAATAGCATGAATGGATTGGTTTTCTTCCTGATTCATAATGATGGCCGCTCCCTGTTAAGCGAATTGCTCGCGCAAGACTTCGGTGGCGCGGAACACGCGTGTTCTTGCTGTTTTCACCGCGCACCCCATAATCGAAGCAATTTCTTGATAATTCATGTCTTCCAAATAGCGCAATGCAAATGCGGTGCGAAACGTTTCCGGCATTTGCTGAATGCATGCCAGTACGCTTTCGATAAATTCATTTTGTTCTGCATAATCGATTGGGATCAACCGTGATGGATAAAGCATTTGTTTCAAAGATGTAACATCGACTGTTTGCTGCTTGTGGGCTTTTCGTATATGATCGACGCACAGATGATAGCAAATTGATGCCGCCCACGAGCGAAACGATGTCCCTTCTTCATATAATTGCAATTTTTGGAAAATCTTAAGCCATGCTTCCTGGCTCACTTCTTCTGCTATGGCTTGATTCAAAGTAGTTCGATAGGCCAAGCGATAGAGGAACAAAGCGTAACGCACGAATAGCTCACGTCCCGCTTCCTGGTCGTTTTGTATACAACGTTGTACAAGTACATCATCAGAGGGTGTCAATATTCCTACCTCCCGCTTTCTATCCATTATATAGGAAACGTAGAAAATGTAAAAACGTTCCCCGATTTTATTTTTTTATTGAAATTTGAAATTTTGGGAACGTTGGGGTTGTATCTGCCGTTATAAGTATAATTGAAAATTTATAAATCGCAGCCTGGCAACGGTAAATGAGTGGCGAATCCATAACCTATTAGGATTTCTGAAATATCCTCAAGAAATTCTAAAGTGAAGTCATTGGACTCGACACCATCATTTCGCTGTTGTCGTACGAATTGAATAACAAATTATTTTGTAATTGGTCAGTTATACGAAGTGAATTCTAAAAAATCTCAATAGTCTTTTTATTCCTCCCCCAATGAAATAGGGGATATTAGGAGGGGATTAAGAGATTCACTTTTGGTTTTCATTCAACCCTCCCCTACCCCCTCCCGCCACGGCGCGCATGCCCAATCTTGGGAGGTGAATTATTTCAATTCATTGACCTATTACCAAATTTTTACACGAAATCGTGAGTATATTTACCTACTTTTATACGAAAATTTTGAAGATAAGGCAGCTTGTTTTGATGGGCGGCCAGTTCCTTTCCTCCCCAAGAGACAAAAAACACTCTCTGGCCGCCTATTTTTTTGTTCGAGCTCAAGGAGGTTATTGAATGATAAAAATTTCGCCAAATACAATCAGTGACAATTCGGCAAAAAGTCTTTGTTGGAGCGCAGGTCATAGACGCGCCTTGGTGGGCGTCCTCGCCTGCAACTACATA
>CAZEZQ010000260.1:0-7254 GCA_964516245.1 uncultured bacterium
GTTGAGAATGGCGCGCGTGGTTCCATGAAGCGCTTTTATTTTACGCCTTTCGTTGGGCCGTTCTACGACCAGTTGGTCGGATTCTTCTTTAACCTCAATCGGGTCGGGAATTTCCCAATGCAATTCTCCTTTGGAGCCTTTGACCCTGACATTCCGGTCTTGGATGTTGATTTCAACCCCGGATGGTATTTTTATGGGCATACGACCTACTCTAGACATTGTTCTAACCCTTTTGTGTCAGATTTCTTACCAGATTTCGCAAAGCAATTCGCCACCCACTCCTTTTTCACGGGCTTCCGAATCGGTCATTAAACCTCTGGATGTAGAGAGGATGACAATTCCGAGCCCGCCGATGGCGCGGGGGATGGTATCTTTCCCCGCATAGCGCCGTACACTGGGACGGCTGATGCGCTGCATATGCGTGAGAATCTTCTCGTTTTTGGGACCGTATTTCAAATACACCCGAATCATGGGTTTTCCATTTTCTTCGACCATGCGATAGCTGCGGATATATCCTTCCCGTTTCAGGATCTCAACGATAGCCTGTTTTATTTTGGAGGATGGAATTTCCACCTTTTCTTTTTTATCTGAATTGGCATTGCGAATTCGTGTAAGCAAATCCGCAATCGGGTCCGTGACCGGCATATTTCATACTCCTTCGTCATCCAATCGTATTTACCAACTCGATTTTGTCATCCCGGGGATATACCCTTCGTGTGCGAGTTCACGCAAACATATACGGCACAGTTCAAAACGGCGATAGACACCGCGGGTGCGGCCGCAACGCTTGCATCGAGTGTAATTGCGAACCTTGAATTTTTGTTCGCGAGAGCTACGCACAACCATGCTCTTTTTCGCCATGAGTTACTCCTTAATTTCGAAACGGCATACCGAACAATTTCAACAACTTGGCTGCTTCTTCATCCGTTTTGGCTGTTGTAACGATGCATATATTCAAGCCTTGAACCTTCACAATCGAATCATAGTGAATTTCAGGAAAAATGAGTTGTTCCTGCACACCCATTGAATAATTGCCCCGTCCATCAAAGGATTTCGTCGGCAATCCACGAAAGTCTCGAATACGTGGGATGCATACGTTCATCAAGCGATCCATAAATTCATACATGCGATTGCGCCGCAAAGTAACGCAACACCCTACCGGCATGCCTTCCCGAATTTTGAAGTTGGAAATCGATTTCTTCGCCCGGGTGGTCACAGGCATTTGGCCGGCAACCAAAGCTAAATTTTCTTTCAAGGATTCCAGCATTTTGCCGTCCCTGCTTCCTTCGCCAATCCCCATATTCAGAGTCACTTTTTCCAATTTGGGCACTTGCATCACATTTTCATACCCAAATTCTTTCATCATTTCGGGGAGAATCCGTTTGCGATAATCTTCATAAAGCCGAGGGATGTAGCCTTCGGGCGCATAATGCTGATTTTCCGCTTTTTTCTCTTTCTCTTTTTTCGCCATTTTCTTAATCCTCTATTTATTTCACTAAGCGGACATTGGAATGATGTATGGGGCCTTCTTTTTCGATAATTCCACCCGGCTCATTGGCTTGTGGATTGGAGCGCTTGTGCTTTTTCAGCATATTGATTCCCTGCACAAAAAGCCGGCCGGATTTGCGGTCCACCCGTAAAATCTTACCCGTTTTGCCCTGATATTCACCGGTAATTACCTCGACCACATCACCGGCTCTTAGTTTTATTTTTTGCATTACAACACCTCCGGCGCCAAGGAAACGATTTTCATGAAACGTCTCTCACGAAGTTCGCGAGCCACGGGCCCAAAGATGCGGGTGCCAATGGGATCACCATTTTCATTCACCAACACGGCGGCGTTGTTGTCAAAGCGGATGGTCGAGCCATCTGGACGCTGCAATTCTTTCCGGGTGCGAACGATAACCGCTTTCACCACCGATCCCTTTTTTACATTGGAATCGGGGATGGCTTCTTTGACGCTGGCCACCACGATATCTCCAATACCGGCATACCGTCGTTTGGAACCGCCCAGCACCTTAAAACACGTGATTTTCCGGGCTCCCGAATTATCCGCAACGCTGAGTTTTGTATATTCTTGTATCACGAGATACCTCCACCCTTTCCATTACACCACAACCGCTTTTCGGATCGTTTCGACATACCGCCACCGTTTGTGTTTGCTGATCGGGCGGGTTTCCATAATTCGGACATAATCTCCGACATTGCAGGCTCCGTTTTCATCGTGGATTTTCACGTTTTTAGAGCGTCGAATGGTTTTCCCGTAATGAGGGTGTTGAACCAATCGTTCCACCTGCACTACCGCGGTTTTGTTCATTTTGGTGCTGACGACTCTACCTTCGCGTACTTTTCGACTCGTTGTGCGTTTTTCGCTCATGAGGCTTCACCCGCTTGCACTGTATTCTCTTCTTTCTCCATCTCACCGAGCACGGTGATTGCGCGGGCGATATCCCGCTTGGTTTTGCGGATTTTGTTGGTATCTTGCAACTGGTTGGAATGAAGATCCATTCTTTGGTGAAACAGTTGCTTTCTCATATCCGCAATTTGTTTGTTGAGTTCTTCTTTCGAAAAGGAACGAAAATCATCCGCTTTCATTGTGTCTACCCTACCGTTTCATCTCGTGATGCAAACCGAACCTGGACCGGCAATTTGTGGCCCGCGCGGCGAAACGCTTCTTTGGCGACCTCGGGCGGGACCCCAGCGAGTTCAAACATGATGTGGCCCGGTTTGACCATGGCTACGTGATACTCAGGCGCGCCTTTTCCGCTGCCCATACGCGTTTCCGCTGGTTTTTTGGTTAGCGGCTTGTGCGGAAAAATTCGAATCCAAACTTTGCCGCGGCGCTTGATATACCGGGTGATGGCAATACGAGCCGCTTCAATTTGGCGCGCGGTGATCCATCCCCCTGTGGTTGCTTTCATTCCATAATCGCCAAAGTTCACCGCCACACCCCGGCATGCGGTTCCGCGGCGCCTTCCGCGATGGACTTTCCGGTGCTTTTCACGACTTGGCATTAACATTATGAGGCCACCTCTTGATTTTCTTCTTCTGCATACATCGAGGTTACTTCACCCTTGTACACCCAAACTTTCACTCCAATTTGACCGTAGGTTGTCCGCGCTTCAGAAAAACCGTAGTCGATATTCGCCCGCAGCGTATGGAGCGGCACCCGGCCTTCCCGGTACCATTCGGTGCGAGACATTTCCGCGCCCCCCAGGCGGCCGGCCACCATCACTTTGACGCCCTGCGCCCCCCCTTGGCGGGCGGATTGAATGGCGCGTTTGAGGGCTCGGCGGAACGAAACCCGGCGCTGCAGTTGGAGCGCGATGCTTTCGGCCAGCAGCTGGCCGTCAGTATCTGGATTTTTAATTTCTTTGATATTGATATGGATCTGGCGTTCCGTAATATTGCCCAATAATTTTTTGAGGCGTTCGACCTCCACACCTTTGCGGCCAATGATGATTCCAGGCCGTGCCGCATGGATGGTGATACGCATGCGCTGGGTGAATCGTTCTATTTCCACATCGCTGATGCCCGCATGAAACAGCCGTTTTTTGATGGCTTTGCGGATATTTAAATCTTCATGAAGAAGGGTGGAGTAATCTTTTTCCGCAAACCAGCGCGACTTCCAATTTTTGGTAATTCCTACACGGAATCCGTATGGATGTACTTTTTGTCCCACAATTGAACCTCGTTATTCTCTCATAAATCGTTAGTCTCGAACCATTGGGCCCAGTTCCACAGTGATGTGGCTGAGGCGTTTCCGAATCCGCATGGCCCGGCCCATAGGCGCGGGACGAAATCGCTTCAGCATGCGTCCACCATCCACGTAAATTTTACGCACCACCAATTCATCCGGTGAAAAATCTGTGGTTTCCTCCGCATTGGCGGCGGCCGAACGCAATACCTTCTGAACGGCTTCAGCAGCTTTCTGCTTGGGCAGAAAATTCAAAATACTGATGGCTTCTTCATAACTTTTTCCGCGTATCGAATCGGCCACCAAGCGAACTTTTCGGGGCGACATACGGAAGTTTTTCAAACTGGCTGACATGCTCATAACCGACCTCCTATTTCAGCCGCATGACCCGAGCGGTTTTCCCACCATGGCCTTTGAATGTTCGTGAAGGAGAAAATTCTCCCAGTTTATGGCCGACCATGTTTTCGGTCAAAAATATCGGAACAAATTTTTTGCCGTTGTGAACCGCAATCGTATGCCCGACCATTTCGGGCATCACGGTGGAGGCGCGAGACCATGTGCGAATCACCTTCTTTTCACCAGTATCGTTCATTTTCTGAATTCGCTGCAATAAGCGCTCTTCAACAAACGGACCTTTTTTCAGTGAACGTCCCATAATTCTTTCTTCCCTCAGCGTTTTTTCCGTCTTCGATCTTCTACAATCATGTTTTGCGTACGCTTGTTGCGACGGGTTTTGTACCCTTTGGTGGGTTTGCCCCAAGGCGTACAAGGATGCCGTCCACCCGAAGAACGGCCTTCACCACCCCCCAAGGGGTGATCAATTGGGTTCATAGCCACGCCACGTACACGGGGCCGTTTGCCCTTCCAACGGCGGCGGCCCGCTTTTCCGATTGAGATATTCACATGATCGATGTTTGATGTTTGTCCAATAGTGGCGCGGCAATTCAAATGGACAAAGCGAATTTCACCGGAAGGAAGTTTGACCCGGGCATAGTTGCCTTCACGCCCCATCACTTGAGCGTAGGTGCCGGCAGAACGCGCGATTGCTGCGCCTTTTCCAATTTTCAACTCAATGGCATGAACGAATGTACCATCCAAAATTTCCCGCAAAGGCAGGCAATTGCCGGCCTTATGAGGAGACCCGGCTCCCGATAGAACTTCCTGCCCGATTTCTATCCCATCCGGCGCGATAATGTACCGCAACTCGCCATCGGCGTAATTCAAAAGCGCGATGCGCGCCGTCCGGTTCGGATCGTATTGAATGGAATCCACTTTTGCCGGGATACCGTCTTTGTTTCGCTTAAAGTCGATGATCCGATATTTGCGCTTATGGCCGCCTCCCCGATTTCGAACGGTAATTCGGCCATAACCGTTACGCCCGGCTTTCTTCTTCAACGAAACGACCAAACTTCGTTCAGGCTTGTCATTGGTGATTTCATCAAACGAAGAAACCGTTTGAAAACGCCGTGTTGAAGTTGTTGGATTGTATTTCTTAATAGCCACGTTTCTTCACTCCCAAAAACGGGTTACGCAAATTCGATTGAATGGCCTTCAGCCAATTTGACCAAAGCCTTTTTGTATGCCCGAGTTTTTCCCATAATACCGCGATAGCGGTCCATTTTTCGCTTGGCGCGAACATTCACCGTGCGAACATTGGTCACCTTGACTTTGAAGGCGTCTTCAACCGCCTTTTTAATTTCCAATTTATTCGCATTCGGATGGACGCGAAATGTATATACATTTTCAGTTTCTACGACGTTGGTAGATCGTTCGGTGAAGATGGCTTCTCGAATAATGTCGTAATGATTCATTATTCCTGCCCCTCCTGTTTGGCATAGCGTTGGTTGTAGATTTCAGCCGCCGCTTTCGACAACACCAAGTAATCGGATTCGAAGATCTCCAAGGGTGAACAGTCTTGAATCGTGCGAATTTCAGCATCTGGAATATTGCGAAAAGAAAGCAGAGTATTGTCTTGAGGGTGTACATCGATAAACAGACAAAAACCATCGGTCTCAAATTGATTAATCAATTCAGCCGCTTTTCGGGTTTTGATTTCAGAAAACTCAAAATTCGTAACAATTGAAAATTCACCACGGCTGGCTTTCAAGGAAATGGTCTGACGAAATGCTTCTTGCTTCATCTTTTTGGAGATGATTTGCCGGTAGGAACGGGGATGAGGACCAAACTGCGCCGCCCCTCCACGATGATGGGGAGCCCGTATGGTTCCTTGCCGTGCCCTACCTGTCCCTTTTTGCCGGTAGGGTTTTTGACCGCCACCGCGAATTGTGTTTCGGGTTTTGGTTTGATGGGTCCCCTGCCGGGTATTGGCTTTATAACTCACCAATACCTGATGCAGAAACGTTTCATTAATCTCCGCACCAAAAACCGACTCATTGAGTTCGATTTTCTCAGCCACATTTTTTTGTTGATCGAATACGTCAAACGCTACCATGATCTATTCACTTCTTCTTTGGATTTATTCACTTCTTCTTCGGCAGAAATTTGTTTTTGGTGGTTTGTTTCACAAAAACCATCCCTCCATTTGGACCGGGAACACCACCTTTGATATATAAAATATGATTTTCTTTATCAACTTTAACCACTTCCAGATTTTGCAAAGTAACTTTCACATTCCCCATATGGCCTGGAAGAGTTTTTCCTTTGAACACTCGGCTGATTCCTGTTCCGGGGCCAATCGCACCAATGGCTCGATGAAACATTGACCCGTGAGTCTTGCGGCCCCCACTCCAATTGTGGCGTTTCACCCCACCTTGAAAGCCTTTGCCTTTCGAAACCCCCGAAACATCCACTTTATCGCCTTCATCAAATGATTGGCTGTTCAAAGATTGCCCAACCTCAAAACCTTCAAGAGAATCCACACGAATTTCTTTAAGAATTCGCAAAGGATCAACTCCCGCTTTCTTCAAGTGACCTAAAGCAGGTTTATTTAAGGCTTTATCTTTTGTCTTTTTATATCCTACCTGAATCGCATTGTAGCCATCTTTCTCTTGAGATTTTATTTGTACAATTGGGCAGGGACCCACTTCAATTGCAGTGAGAGGAACACTACGTCCCGAGTCATCATACATTCTCGTCATTCGTAATTTACGTCCAAAGATAGCTTTCATGATCTCGTACCCTGTCTCATTTACAATTTGATTTCAACATGAACACCGGCTGGAAGTTCCAATTGAGTGAGAGCATCCATTGTTTTGGGGCTCCAATCCACAATATCCACCAAACGCTTGTGAGAACGAATTTCAAACTGCTCACGTGATTTCTTGTCAACATGGGGGGAGCGCAAAACTGTATATTTTGAAATCCGGGTTGGAAGAGGAATCGGTCCAATGATTTTTGCTCCCGTACGTTTTGCGGTATCCACAATTTCCCGAGTGGATTGATCAAGCACCTGATGATCAAACGCCTTCAGTCGAATTCGTATTTTATTTGGAACTTCAGCTGCCATGTTCTTATATCCCAGCCTTTTAACGATTCTTAAGTTTATTCAACAATAGTGTCAATAACACCCGCGCCCACAGTCCGGCCGCCTTCACGAA
>CAZEZQ010000261.1:0-7242 GCA_964516245.1 uncultured bacterium
CGGCCTATGGACCGGGCTGCATCACTTGTGGAGTGGCCGGGTCAGACATGCGAATAAAATGTTGATAAATGATCTGTTCTTGTTGAGTAGGAGATTGAAATGAAATCGGATCCTTTGAAGCCAATACCAACGATCCGAAAAACTCTTTCAGAAATAAAATATTCGACTGTTGCTGATTGATTTCCCAGCGTCCAAGCAATTCGGGAGGTTGAGTGCTCTGATCGTAAATCAGCAAATCACGGCCAACAGTATACAAAATATCTGAGTTCAATGAACTAATGTCGCTAGCAAATACAAAATGATTTCCAGGGATTGGCACACGCCATCGCTCTATGGGTGCTTCAGGAGATTGGATATCAAAGGCGGCATAAAAATTTTCAGAAGAAGAAAAACCGGAAAAAGGTGTAACTCTGGCATACAACACACCTTGGATGGCGGTAAGCCCCCCTGCGCGATCAAATGGAATATGTGATACATATTCAGGCTGCTCTGGGTTGGAAACATCAACAATATGAACACCGCCCGTTACAAAGTTATTGTCGAATATATTTGATATATCTTCATTATTTCTAGATGACAACAATAAATACGATTCCCAGGACGCTTCCAAAATTACTCTTATCTTTTCTGAACTTTCAATGTTGATGTGATTCAAAAACGCTTCCGTTACATTAAATTCCGCTACCGGCGTGATTTCATCCCGATTCGGTGTAATGGAAAAACCTTTCAATACAGAATCACTTGCACAATACCACATTGCATCATCAATTAGAATAGCATCGCCTGCCTGGGGTATTCGGTCCTCAAAAACTGCATGGGGAGGCGGAGTATCCATAAGAAGAAACGGTTCATCAATCACCACATTATCCAAGGGTTCTAACGGTACATCTGTTTGTAATGGTTTCGTCTGGATTGCTGCACTGGCTGCCTCGTGAGTTCTCAAAACTCGGCGATTCATTGTGGTTTCACTCGCTTCAACGGCGATTGAATTCATTATACCTAATAGGAGTATTGCAATAGATAAACACAAATACTTTCGCATTTCTGAACCTCGTAATTTATTCAAAAACATGTAAAACGAAATCTTGCTTGCCCTACTATTAATAATTTAGCGTAAAAATAAAAACGTGTCACAAAATTTCATTAAGAATCTGGGCTGTCCGCTACGTTGGGCAAACAAAAAGAGAGGCATCCCTTTCAGAAAACCTCTCTTTAAAATCCTTGTTTAGAATCAATTTCCTACTTGGGCTCTCAACGCTTCACGGTTTACCTCCGAAGATTTATAGTTACCAAATTCATCACCCATAAACAAATTATCATCAATTGTCTCATCATTAAAGTTGGCTTCTAAAACAGTCAATATTTGCTCTGAAATGACTTTCTGCTCAGATGGGTCATCAAGAGATTTCATAAAAATTTGTTTGACTGTAGTGGTTTTTGGATAGAGAACACCATTGATATTGGAGAATTCTGAAGGCAGGATTTCTACATATTCAGGGGTATGAGGCTGTTTGTAAATACAGCGGTTAAATACACCGGGATTCTCCTCATTCCACTCGATATCAACCAATGGAAGTGATGT
This sequence comes from uncultured bacterium, assembly GCA_964516245.1. Taxonomy (GTDB): domain Bacteria; phylum Hinthialibacterota; class Hinthialibacteria; order Hinthialibacterales; family Hinthialibacteraceae; genus CAZEZQ01. The sequence continues at coordinate 1,583 of CAZEZQ010000261.1, forward strand.
ATCAGAATTCAGGTATTTACCAACAACTCGAGTGTTGTTACCAACAGATAAATACTCCAATGAAGGGATTTCACCATATTGATTTTTCACTTTGGCTGCCAGTCGGAGAACTTTGTTTATATCGTACCCCATAGCAATAGGGGGGATGTACAATGTTCCGATGTGGCCTTCTCTATACAACGATGTATACATAGGAAATTGCATCACTCTTATATGATTAAACATCGTAAGAGATGATCCATCATAAATATATGTTTGTAATAAGGGATCAGGATAGAAATTAGTTGGCGGTTGATCGACATCAAACCGTAGCTTATCACCTTTGAAGTACGAATGAATTGTTGAATTATAGGTAACCTTTTGTTTTGGAGTCGTTCTAGCGTATTCAACTAATTCTTGTAAAGATGAAACATCAATTTTCGGTCTTGCCTTATGCGTGTAAACCGAATGATAAATGACTTCTCCGGATTGTATTTGACTTGAAAGTTGTTGGGCCAATTGCATATTATTCTCAGCGTAACTTGTTTGTAAGGTAATCATGAGTAGAAACATGAATGAAAAGTTTTGAATATGGCTCATTTTTATTCTCCTTTTATGATTTTTTGAAAAATACTCAAAAATTATGGTGTGTCTGGACAAAAAACAGAACCACCACCTTAAAATCTTAATTCACCTCCCTTCTCTTCTGTCTCTCGGTGATTCATTCAAAATAGCGGAATACGATTTGTTGCTCAAAATTACAAAGAAAATTCTTTTTGATTGAACAACTAATACCCGACTCAATTGCTCTACATTACCTTTAAACAACCATTTCATCAAAAATGGACAAATTTTTTTATTTTTTTTCGTGTCCGCTGGGAAATCTTTTGAATGGCTTCTTGCGTCATTCCCAATGGTTCCGAAATTTGTTGGTATGTTTCACCTTCAATATAATGCTTTTGGATAACGTACCGTTCCTGCTCTGATAATTTGCCCATTGCTTTCCACAACCTTTCTTCCATTTCTTGGAATTCCAGTCTTTTTTCCGCCGGTGTGGATGTGTCTTTAATCTCAAAAATATCCTTAACCACTCGAGGTTTCTTTATTTCTTTTTTCAACCAATTTTTCCATCGATCTTCTAATGTTTTCCACAAATACTGGAAAAACATTTGATGTGAGGCAAAGGTAAGATTCGGTTGATTCCAAATGTACAAAAAAGCATCCTGAACGAGTTGTTCGGCTTCGTCCCAATCATTAGTTTTTTGCCTCATCCACTTTAAGGCAATTCGGTAAACATCAAGATAAAATTGAATAAAAAGTTCGGAATGCTCTTTCGGGCGCCACACGCCCGGTTCCGAAAAAATATCTATATATTTCTTTGTCTCTTCATATGCTTCTTTCAAAGATTTCGTATTGTGAAAACAAATTAAAAATACATCTACAAATTGGCAAAATGATTTATCAACAGGTTTACTTACTAATGGGATCGCCTTGCTATCACATTCCGCCAACAAATCATCGGTTGGATAGGCTGTGATGATCATACTTGGGATGTGCGGATATTGTTGCCTAAATTCTTCTACAAGTTGTAGCCCCGTCTTTTCATTGTCTCCCAGACGATAATCGATCAGCAGAAGGTCAAAGTTTTCTTGTTGCAGACGACGTTTCGCTTCAGTATCATCTATGGCATGTGCAACGCTGAAGCGTTCTTCCAAGGCATACGACAAATAGATACGCATATTTGGGTGATCTTTGATTTTTTCATGATCGCATAGAATCATTTCCAGAATTGAAAACAAAAAAAGGCCAAAAAAGCTATTCATTTCTCTAAATAATAGAATAGTACATAAATACAAATTTGTCACAAAAATGTTATGGGGGTGGAAATCGCGACTATAAATATGGAAGGGGTAATTGAAATGTAATTAAATCTATACTGCATCACTTTGTTCAACACTGATTTACACAGAATCCAAAATGTCAAAGTTCCACAAGTGCACTATCATTTGTAACTTATTATAAATCAAGAGATTATAAGATATTTGATATTCATTCTACGGGTGCCACGTATCATAATGCGCGGGTGCCAACGGTAAAACGTTGTTTTTTCCCCTTGAGACCCATCCTGGATATATCGTATAAATAAGAATTCACCAAAACAATTTTTTGGAATTGTCCAATGAATTTTCTTCCCCATTTTCATGTCATCATACTTCAACCTTACTCTGTCGTTCTCCGTGTCATCCATCACCATCCATGCCATCCGTGATTCAAACCACTTTGCCGTTATCCTGTCTTATCCTTCAATCCTGGCAATCCTATCAGGTTCAGACAAAAAAAAACGGCCCAACCTGAACCAGATTGGGCCGTGAATTGTTTCTATTCAAGCGATTCTTACAATCTTACATCCAATTCATCCATCAATTCGGTGTATTCCAGCAATTCGGCTTCGGTGAGTACGGCGTGATGGTTGGATTCATCGATGGGGAAACCCGCTTCCAGTTGCGCCCCATTGGTTTCGAACCATTTCACCACCTCTTCACCATCGGCAATGGGGTCTTTGTGATTCAACCATGAGACAAATTCGTAAATCTGCCATTTATCCGCTTCTTTGTTCAGTTGCATAACGAAGGCTGTGCTGTTGGTCTTGAACATGATATACGTTTTAGTATCCATTCCCGTTTCTCCCTATGTTTGATCAAAGTCTGTAGCAGCCATCTTAAACCAGAATTTCTCTTGATCAATACAAAGGAAGAAATCTATAGGTTCTTATGAGTCTCTCCCATAGATTCCGGTTTCAGGGTGAAAGTCCGCCCAGGCAAACCAAAAGCTGTTGATTACTTTGGCATTCTCAGGGAACTTGGTCAAATAAGCATCACCGCTTTTTTCGGACAATTGAATTTCAATGGTTTGGCCATTCAATGTATCTTTGATAACCCCACCTTGTTCTCGAATCACATCGATGGGATACGCTTTGGCTTTGCCGTCAATTTCCACTCCCACAACGCGTTTCTTAAACGGAAGACGGCCGTCTTCGTGATTCACGGGGAACATCAACGATTCTGAATCAAAATACCCTTGATAAGCACTGCCGTTATAGTCTCGATAATGCCCGGTGTCTTTAGAGAGCACCTTCGTATTTGGATGCTTTTCTTTCCATTCTGCCCATGTCATCAATTGATAGGGCAGTATTTCTAATTCTTTTTGGTTCGATTTGCCGGTAACCCCTTCGCTTTTCATTTGTGACCAAAGGCTTTCATTGTCAGGATTTTTCTGGCGGTCATAGAGCAATACATTGCTATTGTAAAGCAAGCCAGAAATGCCAAATTCGATCAATTCCCCGTTCTTTTTTTCACGGTTATAGACTGTCACAGAATCACAAAGCGGGCAGTAGGTCACAGCAAAATGAGTATCACCCGCCGAAACATTCACCGCTTCATGATAATCCAAAATTCGAAGCGGATACGCCAATGCGTGCCCATTAAATTCAACTCCCACTACACGGTCATCGGGTTTCAGATACTCAGCCTCACTGGCGTCCACCATTTTTGGATCGGTTAATGAGGGTATCCCATCTTTTGGGGGGCCACCACTCAAAATTTGATCTTTGGGGATGGAGGCCGGTTCCATATCAAACGAAGGAGCCATACCTCGCATTGATCCCGAACCCGCGGCAGTCATTTCGACACGCAACTGTTCTCGATTTTGTTTAATAGACCATTGCGCATATACAACGGTTCCAATGAGCAGCACGATCAGCACGCTGGCTGCAATCCAACCCCGTCCTTGGGGCAAGAAGGGACGTTTGGACTTTTCTTGTTTTTCACTCATAAAATAACCTCTTTTAAAAAAGTTTATCGGTAATATACCGTATAAAGACTATCGCATGATTCCCGAACCGATTGGCAAACCTTCATTTTTTGAATCACTTGCGCTCTCAGGCGGATTCTCCGGTTCCACTTCTTTTGTACTCTTTGGCGTTTCGCCTCCAATACACAACCATGTATCGGGATGCTTCTCTTTCCATTGATCCCACCTCGTCATTTCAGACTCAATCAATCCAAGTTCAATACCTTTCAATTCACCGCCGATGGAATGCAAACCGGTTTCAAACGGATACCACAGGCTATCAGTGGTATGATCGTGCAGCATGAACGTTCGATTGTAGGTCCATCCTGAGGTGCCAATTGTGATTTCCCCTTTTGGAGTTTCACGCTTGTATATAGCCCCCAGATTTGCCAAGGGACAATAACAGGCAGCGATGGGAACCTCATTGATTGTATCGTTGACCACTTCATGATAACGGAGCAATTGCAGTGGATAGGCTTTGGCCTGCCCATCGATCACCGTTCCCAACACCCCTTCATTGCCTGGCCATTTTTCAAATTTTTCATCACCCGGTTTGGCAAATTCCGGTTTCATGATGGGCGCGATGGTGTCTTTGCCAATGCCGAATTCGAAGCCTTTCAGTTCAAATCCATTATTCAGCGCCGCCGTGACATCAAATCGTTCCTGCGCCACATCGACAATATAGGTGCGGCCGTTTTCTTTCTCGACCTGCCGCTCGGGAAGCGAGTCAAACGCAGCCATCACGTTATATTGAATATCTTTGAAGCGAACGGCCACCGTAACAATTAAGACCCCAACAAGCACAGTAAGAATTGCGAGTTTGACTTTTTTGGTTTGATCCATGATTTTTGTTTGAACGGAGGGACACTGGATTGAAGAAACAAAGCAATGGCGTTTGCAAGGCCCTAGAATAAGACCCAACTCAAAAGAAAATTCCCCTCGCGTTTCATAACCTCCGCTAAAAATCAGTATACGAAACCGAGGGGAAAAATCCAAAAAGATACAAAGAAAATATAGAGAGTATCGCTGACACTTCCCATAAGGAGAATCTATAATGAATTCAGTTTTCAAGCAGGAATAATTGTGAATTTACTCTATGAAATCATAGTCATCGTTTTCCCGGTCTTTTTGATTATTGGGTTGGGATTTGGATTGCGGCATATTGAGCTGGTTGGGGACGAGTTTTTTGCCGGGGCCAATCGTATTGTATTCAATGTCAGCCTTCCTATGCTCTTGATCTATGAAATCGGCCAGACTGATTTTCATGCGTTTTTCAATATCAATCTCATCGCGGGGTCCGCTTTGTGTATTCTGCTGGGTTTTCTGATTTCGTATGGATACGGGTCATTGCGCGGTTATTCACCGGCGAAGTTGGGCGCATTTAGCCAGGGGTCTTTTCGCGGCAACTTGGCTATTATTGGACTTGCAGTGGTATTCAATGCGTTTGACGCTGAAGGGCTTGCCCGGGCTGGGATTTTTCTTGGATTTATTGTTCCTTGGCTCAATTTATTGGCTGTGTTGGCTTTGTTGATGCCGCATCACCAAAGCGGATCGCATGGTATGGCTTTTTGGTTCAAACAAATTGTGTTGAATCCCCTCATCATCGGATCTCTCATTGGGATTGGATGGAGCCTGTCGGGATGGCCTTTCCCTGCCCTACTCGACCGCAGCATGAATATTGTGGCCGATATGACAATTCCACTTGCGTTGCTTTCGATTGGCGGAGGGTTTTCATTTGAACGTCTGCATGGCGATCTTTTTTGCGCCGGTTTGGCATCCACACTTAAAATCGCCATTCAACCGGCACTGGCGCTGATGATTCTGCCGCTAGT